>DASQTT010000001.1:0-6838 GCA_035641735.1 Actinomycetota bacterium
CCCGCCGAGCTCGTCGACACCGCCGTCACCTCGTTCTCCGCGAGAGCTTCGGAGCGCGACATCCGTCTCATCGGTCGCACCGACGACGATCTGCCCGAGGTCGACGTCGACCCTGTCCGGATCGGCGAGGTGCTGTCGAACCTCCTCTCGAACGCGGTCCGTCACACGCCGGCGGGCGCCGAGGTCGTGGTGTCGGCCGTCGCACGGGGGACCGGGGTCGAGCTCGCCGTCCGGGACACGGGCCCGGGGATCCCGCCCGAGCAGCTCCCGCACGTCTTCGCCCGCTTCTCGAAGTCGGCCGACTCGCCCGGCGCCGGCCTCGGCCTCGCGATCGCCAAGAGCCTCGTCGAGGCCCACGGCGGCCGGATCCGCGCCGAGACCGGCCCGGCCGGGACGACGATCTCCTTCGAGCTGCCCTCGGGATAGGCTGGCGCCGATGACTCCCTCGAAACCCCCCAAGATGCCGAAGCCGACCGAGGAGACGAAGGACTTCTTCGCGTCGCTCGTCCCGGAACATCCGGCCGTGTCGATCCGGCCGATGTTCGGGCAGCTCTCGGCCTTCGTGAACGGCAACATGTTCATGGGGATCTTCGGCGAGGACGTGCTGTTGCGGTTGTCGGAGGACGAGCGTGCGGAGGTCACGGCCGCCGGAGGAGGTCCGTTCGAGCCGATGCCCGGACGTCCGATGCGCGAGTACGTGGTGGTCCCTCCGGCGTGGCGTGACGACCCGGCCCTGATCCGGCGATGGGCCGCGCGAGCGCTCGACCACGCCGAGGAGCTGCCGCCGAAAGAGTCCGGGGGGAAGAAGAAGAAGACCGCAGCGAGGAAGCCCGCGGCGAAGAAGCGCTGAGGCTTCCGGACCGGTTCACCCGGGTAACACCCCCGCGGAGGTGATGGGATGGAGAAGTGCCCCCACGATCCGTGCCGATGCCAGGTGGCCGAGACGGGCGCCTACTGCTCGGATCATTGCCGGAGCGCCGCCGCCGCCGGGCCGCCGGCCGGCCCGCAGCCGTGCCGGTGCGGCCACGACGACTGCATGACCGAGTAGGGAGGCGACCGATGCGAGTGACGTTCGTCGACGGACCGTTGAACGGGCGCGAGGAGGAGATCCCCGACGATCGCCTCGAGGAAGGACACCCGGTGTACTGGCCGTCGCGACCCGACGACGCGAAGGACGATCCGGAGACCCCCGGCCTCGACGGATCCGTCGAGTACCTGTACGAGGGTGACGGACGCGCGCGGTACGTCGGGGGACAGGTCCACGGCGAGTAGGGCCGCGCGATCGACGCGTACCTGGAGATCGGGTCGAAGCGCGTCTTCGCCGGCGCGCTCGAGTGGCCGGGCTGGAGCCGGAGCGCGCGCGACGAGGCGGCCGCTCGGCAGGCGCTGATCGACTACGGCCCCCGGTTCGCGCGCGTGCTCCGGGGGACACGCATCGGCTTCATGCGACCGGAGATGGTGTCCGACCTGAAGATCGTGGAGCGGCTCACGGGCGATGCGACCACGGACTTCGGCGCTCCGTCGATCGCGCCGGCCGCCGACGCGCGGCCATTCACGGATCGAGACCTCGACCGGCAGGTTCGCATCCTGCGCGCGTCCTGGCGCGCGCTCGACCGGGCCGCCGATGCCGCGGAGGGCGTCGAGCTCACGAAGGGGCCGCGCGGCGGCGGCCGCGAGCTCCCCGCGATCGTCGGCCACGTGGTCGGCGCCGAGGCCAGCTACGCCCGGAGGATCCTCGCGAAGACGCCCGCGGTCGACGGCGTCGACGCCGTCGCCGCGCGCGACGACGTCCGCGAGGCGGCGGTGGAGGCGCTCGAGCGCGCCGCAACCGGGGACCTCCCCGAACGCGGTCCGCGCGGCGGCAAGCTGTGGTCCGCGCGCTACTTCGTCCGGCGCGCCGCGTGGCACGTCCTCGATCACGCGTGGGAGATCGAGGACCGTTCCTGAGGCCGGTCGTCGGACGGCGACCAGGCGATATGCTGGTCCACATCGGCCCCGCGATCCGCCTTCCTGCGGATCGGAAGCGGAGTCGGGTTCGCCCGATCGATCATCGACGCGAGCAACGTTCGCGCCAGGCGACCCGCCGCCCGGCCGACGGGACCAGACGAGGGGAGATACACCGATGCCGGAGACCTTCGGGAAGCGACAGCGCAAGGACGTGAAGGCCAGGAAAGCGGCGGCCGCCGAGGAACGGCGGCTCGCCCGGTCGCAGCGACGGAAGGATCGAGAGGCCGGCTTGATCGAGCCGGGGCCGCCGGTCGCAACGCAAGAGGAGATCGACGAGTCGCTCGGTCTCGGCATCGCGCCGGCCGTCACCGACGAGTGATCGTCACTGCGGGAGCCGCAGCACCTGCTTCGACGTGAGGCGACGGGTCGTCGGCGCCACGCGTAATCCCACCATGCCGATCGCGGCGTCCACCCACGCCGTTTCCTTGAGGACCCCGACCGAGATGTGCCCGTCGCCGTCCTCCACGACGCGGAAGATCGTTCCGTCCTCGGTGCGGTACACGTTCGTCTCCGTCACGTCGCCGCCTCTTCGCCACCGCTCACGACGAGCCCCGGCACCGAGTCCGGCACGCTGATGTCGAGGACGCGCCGGACCTGAGGAGTGGGATCCAGGACGACGAGGCCGTCGCCCTCGTCGCGACCCGTCGCTGCCTCGAGGAGCGCGCGGAGGCCGCTGCTGTCCATGAAGCTGACGCCCGAGAAGTCCAGCGTGAGCGGTCCGTCGCCGTCGGTTCGTGCTCGGATCGCGCTCACGAGGTCCTGCGCGGTCGCCAGGTCCAGCTCGCCGTCCAAGCGGAACCCACGCTCGGTCGGGTCGATGTGGAGCGGCATGCCCCCTCCTCCCGCCGACCCAGGTCTCCCGGGGCCGCTCGGAATGACCCACCGTAACGACCCGTGTCCGGCCGCACAACCGCCGAACGGTCAGGAGCGAGGAGCGGCCCGGGCTATCAGGACCGCGTCGCCCGGATCGCGGGCCGGACCACGCGGTAGACCGTGTAGGCCAGGATGAGCAGGCCGAGGATCGCCTCGACCTGCTCCTGCGTGAGGCCCGTCCGACGTGCGATCGGCCGGGCGAGCGGCCGAGCGACGCGTCCTCGCCAGCCGGTGAGGGCGGCCTGGCCGATGTCGACCACGGGATCGGAGCGGCTCACGTCCCGTGCCTTACCCCGCGGAGCCCTCGCCGGAAACGGAAAAGAGGGCCCGGGCGCCTTCGGCGCCCGGGCCCTCCTCCTCGATCCCTGTGTTCCGCGCTCCTACGGAGCGCGGAACGCGAGCCACGCCTGCTGCATCCGCACGGCCTGGCCCTCGGTGAACTCGAACATGCAGCTGTCCTGCGAGTAGTCCATGAAGTTCGTGATCGGGTCGAGGCCGCCGCCCACGCACGTGTCGCGACCCTCGGGACAGCGGAACGCCGGGGAGGCCTCGGGCGCCGTGTCGTCGACGTGGTCGCCGCCCTCGCAGCCGCCCTCGAACGTGTGGAACAGGTCGAACCAGTGGCCGACCTCGTGCGTCGCCGTGTCGCCCTCGCTATAGATCTCGAAGTTGCCGCCGGGGAGCGACTGGTAGTGGACCACGACGCCGTCGAGCGCGCCGACCGAGGCCGCGTCCTGCGCCAGATACGCGTACCCGAGGAGCTGCGCTCCGAGCTTGGCGGTGTAGATGTTCAGCGTCTCCGGCCCGCCGACCTTGAGGGCTTCCTTCATCGCCTCGTCCTGGCCGTAGCCGGTGAGGTTGAACCAGCCCTTGTTCGTGGTCCGGGTGACGCCCTTCAGCTCGAACCGGAACCCGGTCTCCGCGCCCCCGGTGCGTCCGAGGAACGAGTCGTTCAGGACGTCCATCTGATCGTCGATCCACGCCTGCGGGACGTTGCCGCCCGCGACCGTGTTGTCCTTGCGGATCACGTGGATGTACGTGTCGACGGTCACGGCCCCGCCGCCGGCGGCGGCCCGCGACTCGGCCTCCGCGGCCAGCTCCGGGTTCGCCTTGATCCATCGCTGGAGCCGGTCGACCTTCGGCGCCCTGACGAGGTCGCGCACGCGCCCTTCGGGTCCGGGAGCTTGGTCGTGACGCTCGATGCAGACGCCGCTGCCGACCTGCGACGCCTGCGCGATCGGCGCGAAGCCGATCGTGAGCGCCGTGGCGGCGACCGCCGCCAAGAGGATGCGCTTGATGCTCATGCCGGGAGACCCCCTCCTGCTGGTGGACGCAGGAGTGTACCGTTCGCGCAACCCCGCGCCATCCGCCGGAAGGCCCGGCCGATCGAGACCGGTCAGCGGCGTTCCAGCACGACCACCGGGATCCGCCGGACGCCCTCGGTCTTGACGAGGTACTCGGCGAAGCCGGGGCGACGCTCGACCTGCCGGGCGTAGAGGTCCTCCCACTCGGGTCCCTCGCGCAGGATCTTCGTCGCGCGCACCGGGATCGTCTCAGTCCCGACCTCGATCGTCGCCCCCGGGTTCGCTTCGAGGTTGCGCACCCAGTCGGGGTCGTCGGGGGCGCCGCCCTTCGATCCGATCACGACCCAGCGGTCCCCGTCGGGGAGGTAGACGGCGGGCGTGACGTGCTCCCGTCCCGTGCTGCGTCCCGTCGTGTGGAGGAGCAACATCGTCGCGCCGGCGAAGTAGCCACCGACCCGTCCCTCGTTCGCGTGGAACTCGTCGATGATGCCCTGGTTCCAGCTCGCCACGGCCCCTCCTCGAGGGAAGTATCCAGCAGCCGATGCCCGACGGTCACCGCCCCGCCGGCCCGCGCTCGGCGGGCCGGGTCAAGTGACGTCCGAACGGCCCCGATGGAAGCCACATGGGCCGCGAAGGGAAAGGCGGCGGGTCGCTCGACCGTGCGCCGAGCTGGGCGATCCGCGCGATCCGAGCGCAGGCGGCTTCCTCGTTCGTCGGGGGACTGTCGGTGGTCGCGGCCCTGCTCTTCGTGTCGTGGCTCGTCAGCTACCTGCTCGGCGGGGCGGATCAGGTCCCGCCACATTGGTTCTACATCCCGATCCTCCTGTCCGCGGCCCGCTTCGGTCTCGTCGGAGCGGTGGCCGCCGCGATCGCGGCCGGACTCCTGGCCGGACCGCTGCTGCCCGCCGACGTCGCCACGAGCGAGACGCAGCCGCTCGCCGACTGGCTCGGCCGCATGGGGTTCTTCGTGGGCATCGGCGCCGTGATGGGCACGGTCGCGCTGGGGCTGACGTCGGCGATGCGGCGTGAGGTCGATCTCGCCCGAACGAGCGGCGACCTGGCGCTCCGCCACAGCGAGGGGCGAACGCGCTCGATCCTGGAGTCGACGAACGAAGCCGTGATCGGCATGGAAGCGACGGGCGCGATCACCGACTGGAACCACGCCGCGGAGCTCACGTTCGGGTGGTCGCAGGCCGAGGCGGTCGGGAGGGACCTCGCCGACACGCTGATCCCGGAGCACCTCCGCAGCGCGCACCGGCAGGGCATCGAACGGTTCCTGACCACCGGCGAGGGCCCGATCCTCAACCGGCGGATCGAGCTCGAGGCGCTCCGGCGCGACGGGCAGGAGTTCCCGATCGAGCTCATCGTGTCGGCCGTCGAGGCCGGCGGCTCGACCACGTTCATCGCGTTCGTCCACGACATCTCCGAGCGTCGCGAGGCAGAGGACGCGCGCCGAGCGAGCGAGGCCAGCCTCCGGGAGCTGCTCGAGGCCAAGTACCGAGCGCTGGTCGAGAAGCTCCCCGCGATCGTCTACGAGGCCGAGTTCGGTGAGGGAGGCGCGTGGACGTACGTGAGCCCGCAGATCGAGGAGATGCTCGGCTTCGCCCCCGAGCGATGGATGGCGGAGACCGATCTGTGGTGGGAACGGCTCCACCCCGACGACCGGCCGAGAGCGATCGCCGACGAGGCCGAGAGCCGCCGGAGCGGCGCGGCGCTCCGATCCGAATACCGGATGATCGCGGAGGACGGCCGGGTGGTCTGGTTCCGCGACGAGGCGACGATCATCGACGGGAGTGGGGATCGACCCCCGTTCATGCAGGGCGTGATGTTCGACGTCTCCGATCAGAAGCGCGCCGAAGAAGAGCTTCGGGTCGTGAACGCCGAGCTCGAACGGCGGGTCCTCGATCGCACGTCCGAGCTCGATGACGCGAACCGGGAGCTGGTCGAGCGGCAGCACCGCCTGGAGGAGGCGCGGCTCGAGGCCGAACGGGCCAACCTGGCGAAGAGCGAGTTCCTGTCGCGGATGAGCCACGAGCTCCGAACGCCCCTGAACGCGATCCTCGGGTTCGGTCAGCTCCTCGAGATGGACGAGCTCGACGAGCACCAGACGGAGTCGGTGCACCACATCCTCAAGGGCGGCACCCACCTGCTGCACCTGATCAACGAGGTCCTGGACATCTCCCGCATCGAGGTCGGTGGGATGCCGCTCTCGCTCGAGCCCGTCTCGGTCGACGAGCTCGTGCACGATGCGGCCGGCCTCGTCCGCCCGCTGGCCGATCAGCGACAGGTCACGATCGAGGTCGGATCCGGCGTCGATGGGGAGGCGTACGTGGTCGCCGACCGCCAGCGTCTCCAGCAGGTGCTCCTGAACCTGCTGTCCAACGCGGTGAAGTACAACCGGGAGGGCGGCATGGCCCGGTGCACCACCCGGGCCGTCGGGGGACGACTGCGGATCGACGTGAGCGACGACGGCATGGGGATCGCCGAGGAGCAGCTCGAGCGCCTGTTCGTTCCGTTCGAGCGTCTCGGGTTCGAGCGGTCCGGCGTGGAGGGGACGGGGCTGGGCCTGGCCCTCTCGAAGCAGCTGGTCGAGGCGATGGGCGGCAGGCTGGAGGTCGAGAGCGTTCCGGGCGAAGGGAGCACGTTCTCGGTCG
>DASQTT010000002.1:0-2330 GCA_035641735.1 Actinomycetota bacterium
TCTCAGCTCCGAGGTGGACAGCCGGCCGCCCCGGAGAAGGCCATCTCGTTCCCACCGCAGACCTCGATCATCGCGATCGCGTCCGGCAAGGGCGGAGTCGGCAAGTCGAGCGTCACGGTGAACCTCGCGGCCGCACTCGCGGCGTCCGGCCACTCGGTGGGCGTCCTTGACGCCGACGTCTGGGGCTTCAGCGTCCCGCGCATGCTCGGGGCCGTCGGGAAGCCGGTGGGCTTCAACGACATGATCCTGCCGCTCGAGGCGCACGGCGTGAAGGTGATCTCGATGGGCCACTTCGTCCCGGAGGAAACGCCGGTGATCTGGCGAGGCCCGATGTTGCACAAGGCCATCCAGCAGTTCCTCGGTGACGTCTGGTGGGGCGACCTCGACTTCCTCCTGTGCGACCTCCCACCCGGCACCGGCGACGTCTCGATCTCGCTCGCGTCGTTCATCCCGGGCGCCTCGATGCTCGTCGTCACCACGCCGCAGGAGGCCGCCCGGAAGGTGGCGGAGCGAGCCGGCAAGATGGCCGAACGCACGAACCTCCGCCCGCTCGGCGTGATCGAGAACATGTCCTGGTTCGCGTGCCCACATTGCGGAGAGCGCGAGACGATCTTCGGCGAGGGTGGCGGCCGGCAGGCCGCGGAGACCCTCGGGGTTCCGCTGATGGCGCAGGTCCCGCTGATCCCGGCGGTGCGGGCCGGCGGGGACGAAGGCGTGCCGATCGTCGTGTCCGATCCCGGCTCCCCCGCGGCGGCGGCCCTGACCGAGGCCGCCGAGGCCGTCGTCAAGGCGACCAAGTCGAAGGTCGGCAAGCCGCTCCAGCTGACGACCCGCTGACGCGCGGTACGCGGGCACCGCTCGGGTAGGGCACGATAGGGCCGCCCGAGCCTAGAGGTGCCCGATGGACGTGATCGCCTACCGCCCCGAACCGCAGGAGTACGCGTGGACCTTCGGCGGCGTGCCGCCCGTCCGGACCGTGAAGCCGGGTGACGTCCTCGAGCTCTGGACGGAGGACGCCTTCGGCGGGAAGGTGCGCCGCCCGGACGACGTGATCTCCCGGGTGATCGAGTTCCCGTTCGTGAACCCACAGACTGGCCCGTTCGCGGTGGAAGGGGCCGAGCCCGGCGACACGCTCGCGATCCATTTCGTCTCGATCGAGCCGTCGCGTGACTGGGCGGCGTCGTGCACGGTGCCACTCTTCGGCTCGCTCACCTCGACCGCGCGCACGGCGACGCTGCAACCACCGCTCCCCGAGCGCGTGTGGATCTACGAGGTCGATCGGTCGGGAAGAACCGTGACCTATCGGGCCGCGCAGGGCGACCACGTCGCGACGCTCCCCCTCGACCCGATGCACGGGACCGTGGGCGTGGCGCCCGCGGCCTTCGAGGCGAGGTCCTCGCTCGTCCCGGACGCCCACGGCGGGAACATGGACACGCCGGAGATGCGCGCCGGCGTCACGTGCTACCTCGGCGTCAACGTGGAAGGGGCGCTCTTCTCGGTCGGCGACGGCCACTGCCGGCAGGGCGAAGGCGAGACGTGCGGCGTCGCGGTCGAGGCGGCGATGGACACCGTGATCGCGATCGACCTCGTGAAGGGGCGAGCGACCCCGTGGCCACGGCTCGAGAGCGATACGCACGTGATGTCGACCGGCTCGGCGCGCCCGTTGGAGGACGCCTTCCGGATCGCGCACGCCGACATGGTGGCGTGGATGGGCGAGGAGTACGGCATCGAGGCGCTCGACGCGTACCAGCTCCTCACCCAGGTGAGCGAGTCCCCGGTCGCCAACGTCGTGGACCCGAACTACACGTTCCTCACGAAGGTCACGAAGTCGTACCTGCCGATCGTCGCGGCCTACGGCGACGCGCACGCGAAGCTCCGCGACGTCGGACGGAGCTACCTGCGCCAGCGGTGACGGCGGCGATCAGCCCTCCGCCGGGACTCGCTCGGCCGGTTCCATCCTTCCCGGCGTCGTCGGTCCCGGGCGCTTCGTGACGGCCCAGTAGACGAGCAACGCGGTCGCGACGATGGCGACCGTGAGCGCCGTCCATTGCGAGCCGGTGAAGGGACCGAATCGCTTGTCGATCCTCAGGGAATCCTCGAGGAGGCGGCAGCACCCGTACACGAGGCCGAACGCGAGGGTCGTGACGCCCTCCCGCCGCGGCGAGCGGATGAACCACCACAGGAATGCGAAGAGCAGGCCGGCGAGGAGCATGTCGTAGAGCGCGGTCTGGTGGACGCCGACCCCTTCGGCCACGACGGTGCCGGCCCCGCGGAGAACCGCCTGCGTGCGGTCGATCGTCATCGTGAACGCGCCCTGCAGATCGGCGGTG
>DASQTT010000003.1:0-3627 GCA_035641735.1 Actinomycetota bacterium
TCTGGGCGATCTCGGTGATCGAACGGGGTGCCGACGAACGTGCGGTCGTGGCGACCGCTGCGCTCGGGCTCGCGCTGGGGGTGGCCCGGCCGTGGTGGCCGTGGCTCCACGTGGTGTTCGCGGCGTCCGCCGCCGGCTTCATCGGCCTGGCGCTGCACTTCTTTCTCTGGACGGACCATGCCTACTCGTTCACCGATGAACTGCCCTACGCGGTAGGGCGGGTTTGGCCGATCGCGGCCGTCGGGGTGATCGCCTCGGGTTGGCAGCCACTCGCGTGGGCGATCCGCAAGCTTCAGGAACGCCCACTCCGGCTGGTGGCCGCCGTCAACATCCTGAACGCCGTCGACGCGGTGATGACGCTCCTCGCGGTCCGTTCCGGCGGAGCCTTCGAGGCGAACCCGATCGTCCGGTTCGCCGGCCTCCCCGCGAAGATCGTCCTCGTCGGCCTCCTCACGTGGCTGCTCTACCGCCGGAAGCCGTCAGCCCTCGTGTGGCCGTTCGCTGCGCTCCTGTGGGTCGCCGGCTACCACGTCGCCGGGATCCTGGTGAACGGCTGGCGCTGAGCCCGGACGGTTCGAGGCGAGAGCCCCACGGTCGCGCAGCTGTTCGACGTAGGCGAGCGTCAGCCCGTGGACCTCATCCGGCCAGGGGTCGTCGAACGTGTACCCCTCGAGCTCGTCGAGATATCCCTCATCGATCGTCAGCTGGAAACCGGCTCCGTGCCGGACGCCCTCCATCTCGGCCGAGACGTCCCCGAGGCGAGCGGATGCCACATCCAAGGGCTCCGCCGCCGAACGATCCACGTGGAGCGTCGTGAAGAAGCCGACGCCGGTCATATCCCGGTCCCGAACGCGGCACACGGCCAGCTGCGCCTGGAGCCGGCGCATCCTCGGCTCGTCACCGGCAACGAGCATCTCGAGCACCCTTCGCTCGAGGTCGTCGAGGTCGGTCCAGGGACGGCACATAACCTCGAGCGTCGCGAGCGTCTCCTGGATAGTCTCGTTCTCCTCGGGCGTCGAGCCGGTACGACCTTCGTCGATCATCGACGCGTTCACGAACTCGATGCGGTTGGCCTCCCGGCGCCACGTCTCGAAATGCTCGGGATCGACGACTTCGGACATCGACCCGACCCAGACGTCGACCCGAGATTCCAGGTCGGAGATGGTCGAGGATCCGCTGCGAAAGCGCGAGATCTCGGTCGCGATGCCGAAGACCGCGCGACCGAGGATCCGCCGACGCCGCGCCTGCTCCTCGTCGCGCACCACGGCTCAGACGCCGAATGCCTCGTAGCCGGGCGCCGTGAGCGGCCAGGCGTGCGAGCGCTCCCACGCCTCCGCGACCGCGAGCGCCATCCCGTCCCCGAACCGCGGCGCGGTGATCTCGAGCCCGAACGGCACCCCGTCGGCGGTCACGCCGGCCGGCACGCTGATCGCGGGATGGCCCGTCATGTTCTGCGGGTCGGTGTTGAAGGCGTCCGGGCTGTCGCCGGCTTTCCCGGTCTCGGGGTGCGTCCCGTCGGCCCGGATCCATGAGAAACAGTTCGTCGGCGTGAGCAGCACGGCGTCGTCGCCCAGGAGCTCGTCGAGCTCGCGTACGTAGTCGAACCGCCGGCGCCGGACCGCCAGGTACTCGTCGAGCGGTGTTCGCCGCGCGAACTCGACGACTCCCTTGAACACGGGCGAGAACTCGTCGAGATGTTCCTCACAGAAGTCCCAGCCGAAGCTGTGGACGTGCTCGATCGCGCACGTGACGAGCCAGTCGTCGCTCACGTTGCCCGCCCGGAAGATCGAGGAGGGCTCGATCCGCTCCACGTCCATGCCGAGATCGCGCTCGAACGCGTCCAACGCGGCGTCGAACAGCGTTTGCACCTCCGAGGGCAACGGCCCGAAGTCGACCAGGCGGGGGGATGCCAGCGCGCGGGAGGGCATCCGGCCTTTCAGCGAGAGTGGCTCCGGCAGGGCGCTGGGATCCCCGGGGACCGGGCCGGCCTCCAGCTCTAGCAGGAGTCGCACGTCGGCGACGCTGTGCGCGAGCGGCCCGAACGTCGAGAGGTCCATCCAGTTCGGGATCGGGTAGCGGCCGATCACGCCGTTCGTGGGTTTCAGGCCGACGAGCCCGCACCAGGCCGCCGGGATCCGGATCGATCCACCGCCGTCGGTCGCCGTCGCGATCGGCGCCAGCCCCGCCGCCATCGCGGCGCCGGAGCCACCCGACGACCCGCCGGGCGACGCTTCCGGGTTCCAGGGATTCCGCGTCGGCCCGTAGAGGAGGTTGTCCGTGAAGCCCGCGAACGCGAACTCCGGCTGATTCGTCTTGCCGACCACGACGGCGCCGGCCGCCTTGAGACGCCCGGGGATCAGCCCGTCCGCGTCGGCCGGCGGTGCCTCGGCGAACACGGTCGAGCCGTACGTGGATTGCATCCCCTCGACGTCCTCCATGTCCTTGACCAGGAGCGGCACGCCAGCGAGCGCCCCCGGGTCGTCGCCGGCGTCGAGCCGTTCGTCGATCGCTCGAGCGTCGTCGATCGCCCGATCGCGAACGGCGATCACCGCTCCGATCCCCGGGTTCAGCCGATCGATCCGCTCCAGGGACGAGCGAACCACCTCCTCCGCGGACACACGCCGCTCCCGAACCGCCGCCGCCAGCTCCTCGAGCATCGCGGGAGGGTAACGAACGCGAGACTTCGCCACGCGACCGCAGGTCGGCGGCCCCTACACTTCGCGACCGGAAGACGCCATGGACATCCGACTCTCGAAGGCCGACCACGAACTCCAGCGCCGGGCGCGGGAGTTCACCGACGAGGTGCTCGTTCCCCTCGAGGACGAGTGCGAGGAGCACGACGGCCTCACGCCCGACAGCGCCGCCGCCGCGAAGCAGGCGGTCCTCGACCGGAACTTCCACGCGATCAACCACGCCGAGGCCGACGGCGGCCGCGGTCACGATCTCTTCGAACAGATGCTGATCGAGGAGCAGTGGGGCCGGGCGACCGGCGCGCTCTGGGACATCCCGTGGCGTCCGGCGATCCCGCTCGCCGGGGCCACGGAAGCGCAGAAGGAGCGCTACCTGCGACCGGCCTGCCGGGGTGAGCGACGCGACGCGTTCGCGATCACCGAGGAAGGCGCCGGCTCCGATCCGACGATGGTCGAGACCACTGCCCGCCGTGACGCCGACGGCTGGGTCCTGAACGGAGAGAAGTGGCACGTCACCTCCGGCGATGTCGCCGACTTCTTCCTGGTGCACGCCCACGTGGACGGCGACCCGAAGAAGGCGACGATCTTCCTCGTCGACAAGGACGCGCCCGGCGTGCGGGTCGTGCGCACGCCGAAGTACATGCACACGTTCGTCTTCGAGCACCCGATCTTCGCCTTCGAGGACGTCCACGTGGGCGACGACCAGATCCTCGGGGAGGTCGGCCAGGGCTTCGAGCTCACCAAGGACTGGTTCGTCGAGGAGCGCCTGATGATCGGCGCCCGTACGGTCGGCGCCGCCACGCGCGCGCTCGAGCTCTCCCTCGACTTCGCCAAGGGTCGTCGTCAGTTCGGTCGGCCGATCGTCGACTTCCAAGCCGTGGAGTTCATGCTCTCCGACATGGCCGCCGAGCTCATGGCGGCCAAGTCGATGCTCTAC
>DASQTT010000004.1:0-5635 GCA_035641735.1 Actinomycetota bacterium
ACCCGCGAAGCGATCGAGGCGAACGAGGCCACGGTGTCCAACATCCGTCTCTGGCGCCCGAACGTGCTCCGTCAGAACTTCGAGTCGATCCAGCGGATCCGCCAGTACTACGAGTTCTCGGACGTCGACGTCGACCGCTACGACGTGGAGGGAGAACGCCGGGTCCTGCTGGTCTCGGGTCGGGAGGTCTCGCACGACGGCATCAGCGAACAGGCCCGGACCTGGCAGAACCTGCACTTGGTGTACACGCACGGGTTCGGCGCCGTGGCGGCGCAGGTGAACTCGATCACCGCCGACGGAGCACCGCTCTTCACGGTCGAGGACATCCCGCCGGTGGGCGAGCCGGAGACCGATCAACCACGGATCTACTTCGGCGAGGTCGACGAGGTCGACTTCGTCGTCGTGAACGCCGAGACCTCCGAGCTCGACTACGAGGGCACAGCAGGCGGGACGACGGCCTTCTCGTACGACGGCGAAGGAGGGATCGAGCTGGGCGGGACGCTGCGGCGCGCCCTGTTCGCCTGGCGCTTCCGGGACATCAACCTGCTGATCTCGGGGCAGCTCGGCGCGGAGAGCCAGCTCCTGATGAACCGTCACATCGGCGAGCGCGCCGCCGACCCCGTCCCGTTCCTGACGTTCGACCACGACCCGTACCTGGCCGTGACCGAGGAGGGATACGTCTGGATCTGGGACGCCTACACGACTTCGAACGCCTATCCGTACTCGCAGTCGGTCGATCTGCTCGAGGCTACGGACGGGTTCCAGCCGTCCCAGGAGGTCAACTACCTCCGGAACTCCGTCAAGGCGGTGGTCGACGCGTACGACGGCGACGTGACGTACTACGCGGATCTCGACGAGCCGATCATGCAGGTGTGGAACCGTGCGTTCCCCGGGGTCTTCACGCCGATCGAGCTCGCGCCCGAGGAGCTGCGCGTGCACTTCCGGTACCCGGAGAACCTGTTCCAGGTCCAGGCGTTCCAGTACGCGAACTACCACGTGACCGACCCGGCCGCGTTCTACCGCAAGCAGGACTTCTGGGAGATCCCCGACGACCCCACGATCGTCCTGACGGACGCGGAGAAGGACCGGGGCGTCCAGCAGCCGAAGCTGAAGCCCAACTACCTGCAGATGCGGCTGCCCGACGCGACCGACGAGCGCTTCCACCTGGTGATCCCGTTCCAGCCTGAGAACCGGGTCAACATGGTGGGCTGGATGGCCGCGAACTCCGACCCCGAAGGGTACGGAGAGCTGGTCGCGTTCACGTTCCCGCCCGGCCAGGACGTGGACGGACCGGGCCTCGTCTTCTCCCGCGTGAACTCCGACGAGGAGTTCTCGCAGGCGCGCACCCTGCTGGGTCGCGGCGGGTCGACGATCGAGTTCGGCGACCTGCTGACGATCCCGATCGAGGACTCGATCCTCTACGTGCTCCCCGCGTACGTCCTGGCCGATCAGGAGGCCGCGGTGCCGGAGCTGAAGCTGGTGATGGTGGTGAACGGGACCACCGTCTACGTGGCCGACTCGCTGCCGGAGGCGCTCCTCGCGGCGACGGGGGCCACGACCGGCGGCGAGCAACCACCTCCGCCCGACGGCGAAGGCACCGTGGAGGACCAGCTCCGGCGGCTGCTCGCCGAGGCGACCGACCACTTCGCGGCCGCCCAGGAGGCGCTGCAGAACGGCGACCTCGCGGACTACCAGTCCGAGCTCGAGCAGGCGCGGGCGCTGGTCGAGCAGGCGAGCGAGCTGGCCGCACGTGGTGGGAGCACCGAGCCCTCGCCTTCCCCTTAGTCCTCAGGGAGCCGGAACCGCGGATCGGCCTCGAGGTCGGCCGTGTCCATCTGCGCCTTCTGCAGGTGGCCCGAGTAATCCCAGTTCATCGCCTGCCACCGCGTGAACTGGTCCAGGACCCAGATCCCGGACTGGCGGCTCCCGTTGCCGGAACGACCGTTGCCGCCGAACGGGAGGTGGGCCTCCGCGCCGGAGGTGGAGTTGTTCACGCTCACCATCCCGGCGGACACGCGCTCGCGGAACCGGAACGCGTGGAGCGGGTCCCGCGTGTAGATGCTGCTCGACAGGCCGTACCCGTGGGCGTTCGCGAGCTCCATCGCTTCGTCGAAGGTGTCGAACGAGGCCACGCCGACGATCGGCCCGAACGTCTCGGTGCGGTACAGCTCGTCATCGAGGGTGACCCCGTCCACGATGACGGGATGCTCGTAGAGCCCGGCGTCCGGATCGCCGACGAAGCCGGTCCGTGGGTTGCTCGAGCTGATCCGGCCGACGGCGGACGAGCCCGAGATCGCGTGGTGCGGCCGGATCAGCTCGAGCCAGCCCTCGAACCGGTCGCAGAACCTCGACGAGATCATCGGTCCGTACAGGACGTCGCGCATCGGATCGCCGATCGGGGCGTCGGTCACCGCCTTCGTGAACCCGGCGAGGAAATCGTCGTGGACGTCGCGATGCACGATCGCCGTTCCGAGCGAGGTGCAGCGCTGCCCGGCGGTCCCGAACCCGCTGAACAGCGCGCCTGCCACCGCGAGGTCCAGCTCGGCGTCGGGCATCACCACGAGCGGGTTCTTGCCGCCGAGCTCGAGACAGGGCGACTGGAGATGGCGGCCGCAGAGCTCGCCGATCCGCCGTCCGACCTCCGACGAGCCCGTGAAGCCGACCTTGTCCAGGACGCCCTCGTCGAGGGCGCGCTCGAGGCCATCGAACGTCTGCGATCCATCGGCCAGGACGAGCTGGAACGTGCCGACCGGGAAGCCGGCGTGGAGGAACAGCTGCGCGAACGCTTCGGCCGTCGCCGGCGTGTACTCGGCCGGCTTCCACACGACCGTGTTCCCGCAGAGGAGCGCCGGCACGAGGTACCACGAGGGAACGGCGACGGGGAAGTTCCCCGCGGTGACGATCGCGCACGCGCCGACCGGGGCGCGGAAGGTGAAGAGCTGCTTGTCGGGCATCTCCGAGGGGACCGTCTGCCCGTAGAGCCGTCGTCCCTCACCGAGGAAGAAGGAGCACGTGTCGATCACCTCCTGCACCTCGCCGCGCGACTCCTTGATCGGCTTGCCGATCTCCCGGGTGATCAGTCGGGCGAGCGCCTCGGCGTTCTCCTCGACCAGCCGGCCGAGCTGCTGGATCGCCCGGCCGCGGACCGGCGCGGGGACCGCCGCCCACGCGGCCTGGGCCGCCCGCGCCCGTCTGCAGGCGTCGGCGAACGTGCCGGCGTCTCCCAGCGAGGCCTCCGCCACGGTCTCGTCGAGCCGCGCCGGGTCCGCGATCGTCACGGTCCCGCCGGGGCTGTTTCCGACCGGGCGTCCGTCGAGGATCGAGGAGATGACGCGCGCACCCATCTCGGATGCGATGCTACCGAACGGCTCCGCCGGGTGGTTCGCCGGGGCGGCGCCGGGGGTATGGCGTAAGGTGCCACACGGAGGAGTGATGATATGGCCTACGTGATCGCCGAGCCCTGCATCGACGTGAAGGACAAGGCGTGCGTGGACGAATGCCCCGTCGACTGCATCTACGAAGGTCCGCGCATGCTCTACATCCACCCGGACGAATGCGTCGACTGCGACGCGTGCGTGCCGGTCTGTCCCGTCACCGCGATCTTCCCGGAGGATGACCTGCCCGGGGAGTGGAAGCAGTTCACGAAGGTGAACGCCGAGTGGTTCGAGACGACCGGTCTGGGATCGCCGGGTGGGGCGGCGCAGGCGGGTCCGCAGCCGAAGGACCATCCCGTCGTGGAGGGCTGGCAGGCCGTCTAGCCGGGTCCGGCGCGCCGCGGGAGCAGGAGCAGAAGAGCGGCCGGCGCGCCGAGCAGCAGCCACATCGCCGCGTCGAGACCTGCCCACGCGGCAACGGCCCCGATCGCGAGCGGGAGCAGCGAGCCGACGAGATCGGCCGGCGCCGCGATCGCGACGGCCGTCCCGCCCCGCGCCGGGAGCTCCGCGAACAGCCGCCCCTTCGGGATCGCGTACCACCCGGCCCCCATGATCCCGAGGGGGATCAGGAGGACGACCTTCGCGGTGACGGAGCTCGCCGCGAGGAAGGCCGGATACGCGACGATCGATCCGACGGCAGACCATCGGAGGAGCCGCGAACCGTCGAACCTTCGAAGCAGCGGGATCAGCGCGGCGTCTCCCACGAGCCCGGCCGTGACGAACGTCGCGACGCCGGCCCCGGCCAGGGCCGGTGATGCGCCGGCCACGTCGACCAGATAGAGCGCGAGGAATCCCAGGAAGACGTCCCCGAGCAGGTCCGTGAGCTGGAGCAGGGTCAGCCACCGGAGGACGGATCGCGAGCGGAGAGCCGCGATCGCGCCGCGGGCCGCCGCCCGGAGGTCACCGAGCTCGGGATGCGCGTCCGGGAATCGGATGCGGGCGGCGGCGAGTAGGACCGGGAGCGTCAGCACCGCTGCGGCGACGGTTGCCTCCCGCCAGCCCGACCCCAGCAGGATCGCCGTGCCGAGAAGGATCGGCCCCACGACGTTGCCGGCGGACCCCGCCAGGACCCAGCGCGCCATGTTCCGCTCCGTGGCATCGGGCTCGAGATCCATCCAGGTCGCCTGCGCGAGCGACACGAAGGCGCCCGAGGCAGGCGAGAAGACGATCGACGCTCCGAGCAGCACCGCGAAGCCGGGCGCTGCCGCGAACGCGAAGAGTGAGACCACGAACACCACGCCGCCGCCGATCACGATGCGGCGACGACGTCCCGAGTCGGAGAGCAGCGCGAACACGGGCTCCAGGAGCGTGCCGGCGAGTCCCGAGAGCGTGAGGAGCAGTCCGACCTGCACGTAGGAAAGCGACAGGTCCCGGCGGATCAGCGGCCAGGCGGCTTCACGGATCCCGAAGACGAGCTCGTCCAGGAACTCGATCGCGAGGAAGATCGCGACCGTGCCGAGCGGACGGGCGGAACGACGTCAGCCGAAGGGACGTGTTCGCATCGGCCTCAAGGATAGTCCGGACACCCGGCCGACATGGCCGAGCATGCGATAGAACCCCCGGGTGATCCCGATCCGGGACGTGAACCCGACTTCGAGGACGGCCTGGCTCACGCTGGCGCTGATCGCGGCGAACGTCGCGATCTTCGTCTTCTGGGAGCCCACGTTCTCCACGCCCGCGCGTCAGCAGGAGTTCCTCTTCTGCAACGCCCTGGTCCCGTACGAGGTCGTGAACCAGACGTCGCTCGCGGAGGGCGGCGCCGAGGCCAGGGACGCGATCCAGGAGTCGTTCGGCGCGACGCCGGAGGACGCCGCCTCGCTCCAGGGGTTCCTCCGCACAGCGTGTCCGGAGAAGAGCTGGCTCGCGTCGGTCTTCGTCTCGATGTTCCTGCACGGAAGCTGGCTCCACCTGGCGGGGAACATGCTGTTCCTCTGGATCTTCGGGAACAACATCGAGGACCGGCTCGGGCGTCTGACGTATGGGCTGTTCTACGTGCTCGGAGGGCTCGCGGCGACCGGCCTCCAGCTCGCCTTCGATCCCACCGCGGCGGTGCCCAACGTCGGCGCTTCGGGCGCGATCGCGGCGGTCCTCGGGGCGTACCTCGTCCTGTTTCCGAACGCGAGGATCCACACGCTCGTGATCTTCTTGTTCATCACGTTCGTCGACCTGCCGGCGGTCCTCGTGCTCGTGTCGTGGTTCGT
>DASQTT010000005.1:0-8236 GCA_035641735.1 Actinomycetota bacterium
AGGAGTCCCTCACCGTCTCGGCGGCCGGTGAGCGTCCACGACCGCCACGCCAGGATCGGCTCCACGTCTCGCTCGACCGGGATGCTGCGGAGGGTGGAGGAGGCGGCCCTCACCGCTCCTCCGCCGGCTCCGGCGTCGGGATCGGGCCCGGGTCGACGAGCGGCTCGACCGACGGCTCGAGGATCGGCGCGGGCTCGGGCACCGGCAGCGACGCCGGATCGATCTCGATCACCCGCTTGGGAAGGCCGATGTCCACCTTCAGCTCCCGCGGAGCACGCGCTCCGTCCGAGGAGCGTACCTCGGACGGGGCGTTCCGCGCGAGTGGTTCGGACTAGGCCGGTACGAGCCGGTAGATCGCGCTGAAGTCGCTGAAGTAGATCCTGCCGTTCGGGCTCGTTTCCATCGAGAGCACTGGGCCGGGCCGGTCTAGCACTCGGGTCGGGCCGCCATCGAAGGCCGTCCGCCTCCCATTGAGGTCGAAACGCCGGATGATCCCGTCATTCACGGCGCCGACGAACAGGTCGCCGCCGTATCCGGCGCCGAGCCCACACGAATCGCAGAAGGCGACGCCGGTCAGGCCGACCGTGTTGACGAAGGTGTGGCGCGGGCGGATCCTCGGCCTGGGTCCGCTGTTGTTCGTGTTCGGACAGTTCGCGTTTGGTCCCCAGCCGAAGTTGGCGCCGCGCTTGATCCGGTTGAGCTCGTCGTTGCATTCGGGTCCGTTGTCCTGCTCCCAGAGCCGCCCGGTCTCCGGGTCGAACGCGAATCCGAACGAGTTCCGGATCCCGTAGGCCCAGACCCGGCTCCCGAAGGGATTCGTCCCGGGGATCGAGCCGTTCGCGTTGATCCGTAAGATCTTTCCTCGAAGGTTCGAGGAGCGGTCCTGGGAATTCGACGGCTGCCCGTTGTCACCGATGACGATGTACAACTTCCTGTTCGGCCCGAACAGGATCCGGCCGCCGTTGTGGTTGCTGGCGGGCCCGGCCGCTGCCGAGAGCAACGTGCGGACACCAGTGGGCTCGCCGTTCTCCACGCGGATCCTCAGGACCTGGTTCCGCAGACCGTGGGGGGTATTCCTCGTAGCGAACACATAGATGAAGGGTTCCTGCGGCCAGTCGGGATGGACTTCAACCCCTAAGGCACCTCGTTCACCGGTCGCGTTCACGTTCCTGATCCGGTAGATCCGGCGGTCGACGTCGGTCTGAAGGTTGCGGAAGCGGAGCCACCCTGTGTTGCGCTCGAGATAGGCGAGGCGGCCGTCGGGCAGGAACGTGAATCCGACGGGGCTGTTCAGCCCGCGCGCCACGCGAACTGCGCGCACGCCCCCGGCGACCGTCGGGCCGACGGGCGCGAGCGCGATCAGCCCGGTCATCAGGAGCAACCCCATCCACGCCGCGATCCTCCGCATGTCGTCCGCTCCCTCCGGTGCGAGTATCGGTGCCGGGCCACGGCACCCCATCGATGTTCGGCGTGCCTCCGGTCCGAAGACGTACGTTCTTCCGACGGGGGACGGTCCCCCGAGGCGATCGACGCCCCGGACGCGCTGCACGCTGTGTTCCTACGAAGCATCATGCCTCACGTCCGCACCCGACGACTCGGCGTCTCCGGGGTCATCTCGATCACCGGTATCGTGGGCAGTTACACGGCAGGCGATCTCGATTTTCCCCCGCTCCCGCCTTCAGCAACCTCAAGGGAGCCACCGGCGAGGCGCGAGCCGGGCTTCGCGCTGGTCGGCGCCCGATCACCGGGCGGGCTGGCGCCGAGGAAGGCGAGCGCCGCGGAGGTACAGAACGCCGTTGGGATCCGCCTCGCATCTCGGTCTCCCCCACAGAGGTCCTGTTCACGCCCGGGCGCGTGGGCGGCGATCCGGGACGCTCGTCGGGGTTGCCTGGCGGCGCGGCCGTGCGCCTCGGTAGGGTGCCCCGGTGGGGATCGTTCCGATCAGCGACCGGCGCGCCCGCCTCGCGGTGATCCTCGCCCTGCTGGGCGTGCCCTCGATCGGGGTGACGGTGCCGGCCGCCGTCTGGCTCGGCTTCGGCTCGGTCCGGCAGCGCCGGCTCTCGAGCGGCGCCGAGCCGGTGATGGGCTTCCTTGCCCTCGTGATCTCCGGGATCGACGCGCTGTTCATCGACCAGGCGCTCCGCCGGCTCTTCGTCGCGACCTCCCCGGGGTCCTTCTGGACGTCGATCGGCGGAGGCGTCGCGCTCGCCGGCGCGATAGTGATCCTGGTGGCCTCCTCCCTGAGGATCCATCCGGAGCGATCGGCCGTCGTCCTCGCGTTCCGAGCGGGCCTGGTCGCCTCGCTCGGAGGCGGCACGGCGATGTTCGTGCGGCTCCTCGGCGTCATCCAGACCTAGCGGTTGGTAGGTTCTTCCGCCGTGACGACCACCTGGGAGCGGCGGTTCCGGGCTCCGACCGTCTCGTATCCGGACTGGTCGCCCCTCGCGCCCGATCGCGTGGCGTACGAGTCGACCGAGAGCGGCGTCTGGCAGCTCCACGTCCGTGACCTCGCCACGGGCGACCGGCGCCGCGTCACGGACCATCCCGTGGGCGTGATCACGGGCACTTGGTCGCCCGACGGCTCGACCATCAGCTGGTGGCAGGACGAGACCGGCGACGAGTCCGGTCGGTGGTACGCGCAGCCGTTCGAGGGCGGCGAGACCCGCCTCCTCTTGCCCGAGATCGAGACCGCTTGGAGCGAGGGGATCGCGTGGGTGCCGGGGATGCTCGCCGTCGGGATGGGCGGGCGCGACGGCTTCGGGATCTTCGTGAGCGAGGACGGCGGGGCCACCGTCAAGGAGGTCGCGCGGAGCACCGAGCACATGCGGGTCGCCGGGAGCGACGGCGGCTACAACCGAGGAGGGCTCTCGGCCGACGGCATGCTGCTCTGTCTCCAGCACGCCGAGCACGGCGACGAGATCCATGAGGCGCTGCGGGTGATCGATCCGCTCACCGGCGCGACCGTCGCCGATCTCGTCGACGAGCAGCTGAGCCTGCTGTCGTCGGCCTGGTCGCCGATCCCCGGTGACGGCCGGCTGGCGATCGTCCACGAGCGCCACGGGATCCCTCAGCCGGCGGTCTGGGAGCCGGCGACGGGAGCGTGGACCGACGTGACGACGAACCTCGACGGCGAGGTGTCGGTCGCCGACTGGTGGCCCGACGCGAGCGCGCTGCTGATCTCCCAGCTCCACGACGGTCGCCATCGGTTGTATCGGTACGACCTCGACACCGGAGACCTCTCGCCGATCACGCATCCGCCGGGCCAGGTCGAGTGGGCGCAGGTACGCCCGGACGGCGCGGTCTGGTTCCGCCACAGCACCGGCGGCTCCGCGCCGCGGATCCTCGACGACGCCGGCCGCGACGTGCTCGCCCTCGAGGGGGAGCCGGCACCGACCGGCCGGCCGTTCGAGTCGATCCGGTTCGACAACCGGCACGGGCAGTCGGTCCAGGCGTTCCTCGTGACCCCGGAGGGCGGCGGCCCATGGCCGATCTTCCTCCGACCCCACGGCGGCCCGACCTGGCTCGACGAGGACCGGTGGCATCCGGAGGTCCAGGCCTACGTCGACGCGGGCTTCGCGGTCGTGATGGTGAACTACCGCGGCTCGACGGGCCGCGGCGCCGAGTGGCGGGACGCGTTGATCGGTGACATCGGTGGCCCAGAGCGGGAGGATCTGAACGACGCGCTGGACCACCTCGTGCAGGAGGGGGTCGCGGATCCAGAACGCGCCGTGGTCGGCGGCTGGTCCTGGGGCGGTTACCTCACGCTGATGATGTTGGGGAAGCATCCCGAGCGCCGGTGGCGCGCCGGGATCGCCGGGATCCCGGTCGGCGACTACGAGCTCGGCTACGAAGACCTGTCGCCGAACCTCCAGGCCTACGACCGTGCGCTCCTGGGCGGCAGGCCCGACGAGGTTCCGGAACTGATGGCGGAGCGGAACCCCATCAACTCGGCCGACGCCGTGAAAGCTCCGGTGCTGTTCCTGATCGGGGAGAACGACTCCCGATGCCCGTACCGTCAGGCGATGGCATATGTGGACCGGTTGAAGGCGCGCGGCCACGAGCACGAGGTGTACCTGTTCGCCACCGGCCACGGCTCGTTCGACGTCGAGGAGGAGATCCGGCAGCAGCGGGCCATCCTCGGATTCCTCGAACGCCACGTCCCCGGGGTGACCGTCCCGCGCGACTGAGGTCCCCGGCTACGCTGGTCGCGTGCCCAGCTGGATCGTCATCGTGTCGGCCGTCCTGATCGCCTTCGTGATCTGGCGCGTCGGGATCGCGGTGCTCCGGTCGCTCGTCGCCGGTCCGCCGTCGGCCGAGCCGGCGCCGCCGGAGCCAGAGGACGTCGATGATCTCGAGGTCTACCTGGTCTGTGCCGAGTGCGGGACGGAGCTCAAGGTGTCCAGGCTCGGGGAGCTGCAGATCCCGCGCCACTGCGGGGAGAAGATGCAGGTGGTGCGGCGTACCGGCTCGATCTGACGCCTCGATCCACGATATCCACACCCTTCCCCCCTCGTTCCCACAGCGTTGTCCACCGGCGCGTGAACACGGGGTGAAAACCGGAACCGGGCAGGCCGTGGGGTTATCCACGCTGTGGATAACGGGTGTGGAAGATCACACTGCTGTGATTCTCACCGCCAGAACGTGAGCCCCACGAAGCCGGCACCGATGATCCCGAGGCCGGTCCAGAGCGCGCCGTTCGTGGCGAAGTCGCCTCGGAGGTAGTTCCAGACGACGATCACCACACCGACCCCGATCAAGCCGAGGACCAGGGGCCCGTACCAGCGCGGGCTGCTCTTGACCCGCTTCTTCCGCTGCGGCTCGAGCTGGTAGCGCTGCGCGGTGCGCTTCTTGCGCGTCCGGGACTCCGGCATGGACCGCATCGTATCGAGTCGTGGCGCGGGCCAACGAGCTCAGGCGGGCACGAGTGTCAGGCGGCCGGTGGCGGCCGCTTCGACGGCGGCGCGGCTGAACGGCAGCGGTCGGAGCTCATCGCGCGCCCACCCCTCCGACTGATCGTTCCAGTGCGGGGACGCGGGGTTGCCGGATTGGCCGGTCGGGAGGATCCCGACGCTCCGGTCGAGGTCGGCGAGGTCGTAGATCGCTCGCCACGACGGGACGACGTAGACGTCGAAGGGGCCGTCGCCCTCGAACCCGCCGTTGCGGATCGTCTGTTCGTCGCCGCCGAGCGGCAGGTCGGCGGCGACGAACAAGGGCTCGAGGCCCGGCATCCGCCCGAGCGGGTGCACGAACCGCGCCCGGTGGACGTCGCCCCAGCGCCACCGATCCGGGTCGGGGCCCATCATCGCGACGCACCGGTCCCACGCCGCCGCGACGGCCACGTCGACGTCGTCGCCGGCGAGCTCGCCTGATGCCAGGAGCTCGGGCAGGGCGCGGCACCGGAAGAGCTCCCGATCGGTGAGGTACTCGGCCGTCAGCGGCTCGCGACGGTCGACCCACCGGCGGGCGAGCTCGTCGATCGCGATCTCCCACAGCGCGCCCGGCCCGGAGGCGGCGCCGAGGTCCCCGTCCCATCCCGCGAGGAGGTTCGCCGCCCGGTCGTCGCGGACCGGTATCCGCGGCAGCAGCTCCCTGGCGGGGAGGGAGACCGTGTCGGCGCCGATCGCCCGGCACGTCTCGATCGAGTGGTCGGTCCGCTCGTCCAGCAGCTCCGCGATCCGCCGCGCCCGGTACGGCGTGTGGAAATCGAGGCCGAGGAGGTGCGGGTACGCCGCGTCATGCGGACGGTCGTTCGCCGAGACGAGGTACCCGCTCGCCGGATCCTGCGCCGTCGGCAGCTCCTCGTGCGGGACGAACCCGTCCCACGCGTGCTCGGACGTCCAGCCCGCCACCGGTCGCGTGCCGTCACCCGCGCGCCGCACCGGGAACAGGCCGGTGCACTGGTAGCCGATCGTGCCGTCGACGTCGGCATACAGCAAATTCTGACCGGGGCACCCGAGGGCGCGCGCGGCCTCCCGGAATCCCTCGAACGTCTGAACGGTCGCGACGTCGACGAGCGCGGACGGCCGGATCGCGTGCTCGACGCCGACCCAGCGGATCGCGTACGTGTCGGTCAGCTCGTGAGCGCGCGGCCGCAGCCGCCCGGTGAGGAAGGATCCGAGGAGCGGCCCGTGTCGGGTTTCGGAGACCTCGTGGACGATCGGATCCTCGTGACCCCGCACGTGGATCTCCTCGCGGTGCACGGTGAGCCGCTCCCACGCGCCGTCGTGGAGCGCCGCCGAGCCGTCGTCGCTCAGCCGTTCGAGGTAGAGATCCTGCACGTCCCCGCCCACGTTCGTGGCGCCCCACGCGTGGTGCGCCGTCGTGCCGAGCACGATCCCCGGCGCGAACGGTGCCGCGACGCCGCGTGCCTCGTAGCCCGGGGCTCGGAGATGGAGCTCGAGCCAGGGGGCGGGCTGCTGGACGAGGAGGTGCGGATCGTTCGCCAGGATCGGGAACCCCGACGCGGTCCGGCTGCCCGCGATCGCCCACGCGTTCGATCCCTGGCCGCGAGCCGGACGAGGGACGTCGGCGAGAATGGTCTCCGCCACGCGGCCGGCGCCCGGCGCGGCCGGATGACCGCGGAGGGGTGGCAGGAGGTGGCCGGCCGCGTCCTCGCCGAGCTCGGCTGCGAGGTGTTCCCGCAAGAGCTCCAGGTCCCAGTTCCCGGAGAGCCCCCACGCGAACATCGACCAGCAGGCGGCCCAGGACTCGTCGTCGTCGGGGACGCTCGGCTCCGCGTCGAGGAGCACGTATTCGACGGGCGGCGCGGGCATCGCCGCGATCCAGGCGGCGATCCCGTCACGGAAGCGCCGGTACATCCGTCGAGATGCGTCGTCCCACGACGCCGCGACGGCGACGCCGGCCCGGTTGATGCCGACCGTCCGGACGAACCGGTCGTCCTCGAGCGTCAGCTCGCCGAAGAGCTCGGAGAGACGACCGTTGGCCTGCCGGATCGCGAGCTCGATCTGGAAGAGCCGCTCGCCGGCCGCGACGACGCCCTGCGTGAACCACAGGTCGTCGACCGACGTCGCCGAGACGTAGGCGACGCCGTACCGGTCGCGGAGCACCTCGACCGGCTCGGCGAGGCCCGGGAGGTGGAGCTCGCCGTCGAGCGGGAAGAGGGCGGCGGTCGCCTGTCCACGAAGTTGATCGATGAACTCGGCCACGGTCGTGGACTCACCCCCCGACGCCGACGTTGCCGAGCCAGCTCTCGTACAGCCGCGCGTACGTTCCGCCGGCCGCCACCAGCTCGGCGTGCGTTCCGGTCTCCACGAGCCGTCCGGCGTCGAAGACGAACACCCGGTCCGCCGCCTCGGCCGTCGACAGGCGGTGCGCCACCGTGATCGTCGTGCGCCCGAGCGACACGCGTCGCAGCGCCTCGGAGATCCTCCGCTCGGTGGCCGGGTCGACCGCCGACGTGGCCTCGTCGAGGATCAGCAGTCCGGGGTCCGCGATCTGCGCACGGACCAGCGCGACGAGCTGCCGCTCGCCCACCGACAACCCTTCACCCCGCTCGCCGACCGGCGTGTCCAGACCCCGCGGCAGTCCGGCAGCCCAGCCGCCCAGGCCCAACTCCTCGAACGCCGCGTCGATCTCGCGGTCCGTCGCTTCCTCGCGGCCCGCTCGCACGTTCTCCCGGATCGACGCGTCGAAAAGGAATCCGTCCTGCGGGACCATCCGCACCGACCGGTGCCGAGACGTCGCCTCGATCTCTCGGAGGTCGAGGCCCCCGACCTCGATCCGCCCGGCGATCGGGTCCGCCAGCCGTGAGACCAGCTTCACGAACGTCGTCTTCCCACAGCCCGTCTCGCCGACGATCGCCACGTGCTCCCCGGCCGCGACGTCGAGGGTGATGCCGCGGAGCACCGGCCCGCCCTCCCGGTAGGCGAACTCCACGTCGCGAGCCGACACCGAGAGCGGTCCGTTCGGAAGCTGACGTCCCGGCGAGGGCTCCACGATCTCGATCGGCAGATCGTTCACGGCGAGGACCTTCCGCCATCCCGCGATCGCCGTCTGGGTCTCGCTGTAGATTTCCGGCAGGTCCGTGAAGACGTGCAGGAACGCATCCGCCAGGAACATGAACGCCGTCACCCGACCGAACGTGAGCCCCCACTCCGAGCCGAAGGTCGCGCCGAGCACGATCACCGTCGACACCGCCATCGCATAGAAGACCGTCGAGAGCGGGAACAGCGTGGCCGCCCGGAAGTGCGCCACGACCTCCGCGCGGTACCGGCGG
>DASQTT010000006.1:0-2574 GCA_035641735.1 Actinomycetota bacterium
CCCCCGCCAGGGCCCGAAGGCCCGGCGGCGCCGGGGTTGCCGAGCGTCGGCGACCCCCGCTAGGGTGTGGCATCGGCTTCGGACCGAGTTGGCCCGGTCCCCCCACGCCGACCCGCGCTTCCCACCTTCCCACGGTTCGCCCTTTGGGCGTGCCCTGCGTCGTCGATCCTCGGATCGGCCCGCGGAACGCACGGACAGGACGACGTGAGGAGGAAGATGTTGAGGGAAACGCTCGCCGAGCGCCGGCCACGGGCCGGCCGCCACCGTATGGGGCGGGGAGGCCGCCACGCCGTCACCCGGACGCCGCTCGTGTCGGCCGGGGTCGTCTGGAGGCTTCCGCTCGTCCTCGCGGTCTCGGTCCTGGTCGCCGGAGTCACCGGCCTCGGTTTCCCGCGGGCGACAACATCGAACGCGTCGATGGGCTTCGACGATCCGCCAGCGAAACGCGTTCTGGCGGTTGCAACCACGACCGGGTCACGACTTTGCCCGATCGACTGGCGCCAGAGCACGTGGCACGTGAAGAAGTTGATTCGTTGCGCTGCACAACATTACGAAGTCTCTAAGAGGAAAGCGCTCTACATCGCCTGGCGGGAATCGCGATACCAGGCCTCCGCGTATAACGCATCGGGCAGGGCTGCCGGCATCTACCAGCACCTGTTGAAGTACTGGCCGGGCCGGGCGGAGACATACGGGTTCCCGGACCGGTCCGCGTTCAACGGGAGGGCCAACATCATGGTGACGATGCGGATGGTTCGCCGCGTCGGCTGGTGGCCCTGGGCGATGAGCTAACCGTCCATCGGCGCACGCACCGGCCCGCCTGGGCGGCCGAGCGCACGGAGCGTTTCCCGGACCTCGTCCGGGGAGGCGACCACCGCGCTGGCGCCCCGGGCGGGCCGGTCCGTGACGATCCGCATCGCGGGGAACCGTCCCCGGACCAGCTCCACGAGCCGGTCGAAGTCGCCGAAGACCACGAGCGCGTGCGGCCGTTCCACGTCGATCAGGCCGAGCGCTTCCGCCTCGGTCGTGGCCCCCTGCACGAGCTCCCATTCGGCCGCCACGGTCGCGCGCCTCAGTGCCGCGACCGTCACCTCGTCCTCGGCGACGCAGAGGACCCGCACGGCGCGACACACGGCTAGAGCCACCCCCGCCTGCGGAAGCCGACGTAGAGCGCGACGGCCGAGACGGCCATCAGGGCGAGGGCCATCGGATAGCCCCAGAGCCAGTGGAGCTCGGGCATGTGATCGAAGTTCATCCCGTAGATGCCGGCGATCAGGGTCGGGACCAGGATGATCCCCGCCCACGCCGTGAGCTTCTTCATGACCTCGTTCAGCTGGTTCGCCGACTGCGCAATCCGGATGTCGACGATCGTGGTCAGGATCTCGCGGATGCCATCCGTGAGCTCGACGGTCCGGAGCAGGTGGTCGATCAGATCACGGACGTACGGGACCAGGCGCTCGGTGATCAGCGGCGAGTCGTCGGCCAGCCGATCCAGCGCCTGTCGCATCGGGACCGCGTGACGCCGGAGGCGGACCGCGTCGCGTCGGAGCCGCAGGATCGCGCGTTGGATCGACGGGTTCTCCTCGAGCGTGACCGGGGTCCCTCGGAAGACCTTCGATTCGAGCTCGTCGGCACGCTCCTCCAGCTGTTCGACCACCTCCAGGTAGTCGTCGACGATCTCGTCGGCGACCGCGTAGAGGGCCGAGCCGGTCCCGGGCGCGAGCTCCGAGAGCACCGGCCACCGCTTGACCGCGGTCGTGAGGTCGCAGATGGGATCGAACCGGAGCGTGACGAGGAACCGCTCGGAGACGAACAGGAAGATCTCCGACTCGACCATCCCGTCGGGGCCGGGCGCCACCGGACGGAGGACCGCGAACACGTGCCCGGGATACGGCTCGAGCTTCGGCCGCTGGTTCCGGTGCTGAACGTCCTCGATCGCCAGATCGTGCAAGCCGAGCTCGCGCTGGAGGGTGACGAGCTCCTCCGCCGACGGATCGATCGAGTCCACCCAGACCCAGCTCGCATCGTCGAGGCGTGACACCGAGCGGCCGAGGTCGTCCGGCGCCACCGGCTCGGCGTCGACCACACCCCCTCGCACCACGTGCGCTTCCACGGCGCGAGCGTACCGGAGGGCCGTGCGCCAGCGGACACGCGACGATCGCGAGCCGAACCACGCGTCCGGAGGTCAGACCATGACCGAGAAGACCTTCTGGAGCCCGTAGCCGAGCACCATGCACGACGGCCACGTGAGGACCCACGCCGCGACGACCTGCCCGGCGACGCCCCAGCGAACCGCCGAGAAGCGCTTCGTCGCCCCGACCCCCATGATCGCCGAGCCGATCGCGTGCGTCGTCGAGACCGGGATCCCGAGCCGGGCCGCGACGGTGATCACGGTCGCCGCCCCGGTCTCGGCCGCGAACCCCTGGACCGGCTCGAGATGCGTCATCCGCATCCCCATCGTCCGGATCACGCGCCATCCACCGACCATCGTCCCCAGTCCCATGACCAGGGCAGCGGAAACGATCATCCAGAGCTCGATCGTCAGCTCGCCTACACGACCGGCGGTCCCGGCCTCGT
>DASQTT010000007.1:0-6537 GCA_035641735.1 Actinomycetota bacterium
GGCCCCGGCTTCACGCGCGGCAACCACCTTGTCGAGGATCCCGCCGATCGGACCCACCTGCCCCTCCGGATCGATCGTGCCGGTGCCGGCGATCGTGCGGCCGTCCGTCAGGTCGCCCGGGGTCAGCAGGTCGTAGAGGCCGAGGGCCCACATCAGGCCCGCCGACGGACCTCCGACGTCCTCGCTTTCGATCGAGATATCGACCGGGAACGGCTCGATCGTCGAGATGCCGAGCAACGGCTCGCGGATCCCGGGGCACCGGCCGCGCTCGACCCGAACGGTGTGCACCTCGCCCTCCGCCCGGACGCGCAGTTCGATGAGCTGGCCCGGCGGGACCGCGTCGATCAGCTGCGAGGCTTCACCGGCCGAGTCCACCACCTCGTCGCCGATCCGGACGATCACGTCGCCGGGGAACAGCCGCCGATCGGCCGGGCATCCCTCCCCCACCTGTTCGATCAACGCGCCCGGGGGATGCTCCGCCGGATACTCGGTGAGCCGGGACAGGACCACGAAGGCTGCATCGATCTTGCTCTGGTCCATCTCCGAGGTGGCGCGCCGTTCCTCCTCGTCGGGCGTCAGGCCGGGCGGGAACAGGACGTCGTCCTCGACGACGGACTGCTCCGGATCGAGCCACGCGACCAGCCCGCCCACCGGCGTGACCTGCCGGAACCGCACCGTCGTGAGGACGAGGTGGCCCGATGAGCCGTACGTCGGCGTCCCGTCGACCTCGATCAACGTGAGGACGTCGCGCGAAGGGCCCGGACCCAGAGCGTAGAAGGGCAGGCGGACCCAGCCGGCCGCGAACGACACCGCCAACAGCAGGACGATCCCCGCGACGTTGAGGGCTCGGCGCACCGCCCGATGGTATCGGCGGCCCATCGCCCGGCTCGCCGTCGTTGCTTCAGGCCGCTACGCTCGCTGTCGAGGCCTCGAACGTGGGATACGTCCTGATCTTCGCGTTGTCGGTGGCGGTGGGCGTCGTCGTCTACCGAGCGAGTGGCCGCATCCCCGTGGTGGAGCGAGACCCGCGGATGTGGACCGAGACGGCGCCGGCCGACCCGGCAACGCCCCGGCGGCCACCCACGAACTTCGAGCGACTGTCGATCTCCCACGACCGCTTGACGTGGCACGACCGAGCGATCGGGATCCTCGGCCTCGTCGTGACCGTCGCGATCGGCGCCGCCGCGCTCGCATCGGCGCTCTACCTCGTGGGTCGGGCCGCAGCCGCGTTGCTGGAGAGCGCCGCCGCGCCCGCCTGAGGCGTCAGGGAGCGTCGATCCCGGGAGTCACGTCCTTCAGTTCCGCCACCAGCTGGTTCGAGATCCCGTCGTCGTCTCGGAGGCGACCTTCGAGGTTGTACTCGCCGGCCCATGTGCCGAGCGCCGTCCGGGTCGCCTCGTCGTAGCGCCCGGTCGGGCTTCCCGGGTACCGGCCGAGGGCGCTCAGCCGCCGCTGGATGTCGCGCACCAGCTCCGGCGTCGCTTCGAGGACGGGGTCGTTCCGCACGAGCATCGTCCGGTCCCAGACCTCGAACAGGCGCGCGAGCTCGGACGGAGCGTCCGGGTGATCGTCCACGCGGAGGTCGATGTACCGGTCGTTGCGGCCCTCGTAGCCTCCACCCTCGCGCACGACCAGGAGCGCGGCCGACTGTCGGCCGCGGCGGTCCCCACCGGCGACGTCACCCGCAAGGAGTGCGGCGAGGAGGCGGTCGGAAAGATCGCCCTCGGCGTCGGTGAACGCCGCCGCCATGTCGGTGACGACCGCCTCGCCCACGAGGATGTTGCCCTGAGCCGCGAACCCGTCGCCCACGACCCCGCCCGCCCACTCCATGCACTTCGACCCGGTGAACGAGGCCGTCGAACCGAGACGATCGACGAGGCCGACCTGGCGATCGTCGCGGCCCTCGTCCGTGCCGAGGAGGCGTTCGAGGGCCGCCTCGGCCGCCGTCCCCTCGTCCATCAGCGCGAGGCCTTCCGGACCGAAGGACGTGTTCGCCCACGACTGGGTGGCGACGGCGCCGGCCCCGGCCCGCGCCCACGGAACGACCGCCCCGACGCAAGGGAACTTCGACGCGACGGCGACGCCCAGATCCCCGGTCGCCGGGTCCGCGGCCACGATCGAGAACGTCATCCCGTCGCGTTCACGGCATGCCCCGGCGGAGCAGCTGGAACGTGGATCGATAGTCGTCGAGGTGCTCGAGCATCCGTCCCGCGCCGCGCACGACCGTCTCGAGCGGTCGCTCCACGACGTGCACCGGCACCTCGCACTCCTGCGCGAGCAGCATGTCGAGGCCGCGGAGGAGGCTGCCCCCTCCGGTCAGGAACATCCCCGTCTCGAGTACGTCGTGGGTGAGCTCCGGCGGCGCCTCGGACAGGGTCATCCTCGCCTCCTCCACGATCGTCTTCACGACCGGCGCCATCGCCTGACGGAGCTCGTCCTCGTCCACCCGGACCTCGACCATGCTGCCGGTCGCGAGCTCCCTCCCGATCACCTTCGCGGCGCGGGAGCTCTGCGACGGGAACGCCGAGCCGATCGCCACCTTCAGCTCCTCCGCTGACTTCTCGCCGATCGCGACGCCGTAGGTCCCGCGGATGTGGTTCTGCACGGCGGCGTCGAGGTCGAAGCCTCCCACGGGGGCCGAACGACCCGAGACCACGCCGCCCATCGAGACGACGGCCATCTCCGAGCGACCGCCGCCGATATCGACGATCAGGTTCCCGAGCGGCTCGTGCACGGGCAGGTCCGCCCCGACGGCCGCGGCGAGCGGCTCCTCGACGGGCACGATCTGCCGGCCGCCCGCGTAGCGGAGCGCACGATCGATCGCGCGGCGCTCCACCGCCGAGGCCGACGGCGGGACGCAGACGACGACCCGAGGTTTGGGGAACCGCGTGACGCCCACCCGGCGAAGGACGACGGCCAGCATCCGCTGCGTCACGTCGATCTCGGTCATGGTGCCCTCGCGCAGCGGCCGGACGGCGAGCACGTTCCCCGAGTCGCCGCCCAGTAGCTGCCAGGCCTCGTCGCCCATCGCCACGACGTCGCCGGTCCCGGCGTGCATCGCGACGACCGTCGGCTGGTCGAAGACGATCCCGTCGCCCTGCCGGTACACGAGGGTGTTCGCGCTGCCGATGTCGATCGCGAGGTCGCGTCCCATCAGCTGCCCATCACCCACTCCGCGTCGCCGGAGACGAGGCTTTCCTTCTTCCAGATCGGCACGTCCTCCTTCAGTCGCTCGATCCCGTGCCGGCAGGCGTCGAAGGCCTCGGCCCGGTGGGGCGCCGAGCACGCGATGACGACCGACGCTTCACCGACCGCGAGGTCGCCGACGCGGTGCAGGATCGCGACGCGCCGGACGGTCCATCGCTCGAGGAGCTCGGAGGCGACCTCTCGGAGGCGAGCGCCGGCGAGCTCCTCCCACGCCTCGTAGTGAAGGGCCGTGACCTCGCCGGCCGGCGACGCGTCGCGGACCGTGCCGACGAAGACGCATGTGCCTCCCGAGCCCGGGTCCGAAACGAACGAGAGCGCTTCGTCGACGTCGAGGGGCTCGGCCGAGATGCGGACCAGCACGGCCTCGAACACGCCGGACATCGTAGCCGGAGGGCCCGCGTACGATGGATGCGTGAGCGGCATCCCCGGCTTCCCCTTCGGCGATCCCGAATCCCTGGCGGACGCTCCGCTGTTCCGTGAGCTGCAGCGCGTGATGTCGTCGTCGCAGGGCCCCGTGAACTGGGAGTTGGCGCGGCAGGTCGGTGTGGCGAACGCGGTCGAGGCGGGACCCGACGCCGAGCCGAGCGACGCCGACCGGCGGCTGCTCGAGGAAGCGGTGCGCGTGGCCGAGCTCCACGTGGGCCGCTTCACCGGGCTTCCGGCGCCGGCGGACGTCGCTCCGATTCGAGCCGTCCGACGGGCCGGCTGGGTGAATGCGAACGCGGAGAGCTTGAAGACCCTGCTCGAGCCCGCCGCCGAGCGGCTGACCGACGCGCTCGAGCGAGGCACCCAGCAGCAGATGCCCGCCGAGATGGCCCAGGTGTCCGGGTTCCTCCGGCAGCTCTCGCCGCTGCTCCTCGGCACCCAGGTCGGACAGGTGCTGGGGATGCTCGCGCAGCGGGTCCTCGGGCAGTACGACGTGGCCGTGCCTCGACCCGGCCCCGGCGAGCTCTTGTTCGTCGTGCCGAACCTGACCGCATTCGAACGGGACTGGTCGCTCGACCAGCGGGAGTTCCGGACCTACGTGGCGCTGCACGAGGTGACTCACCGGTTCGAGTTCGCGCAGCCGTGGGTCCGCGATCGGTTCCGCGAGCTCGTGGACGATTACCTGTCCACGCTGACGATCGACGTCGAGGGGATGCAGGCGCGCCTCGGGGCGCTCGATCCGAGCGACCCGGAGGCGCTGCGTGCGCTCGCCGAGTCGGACGAGGGGCTGTTCGGGGCGCAGCTCGACGACGAGCAGCGGCTGAAGCTGGGCCGGATCCAGTCGTTCATGGCCGCCGCCGAGGGCTACGGGGACCACGTGATGCGAGCGCTCGGCGCCGAGCTGCTCGGCTCGTACCGCCAGATCGAGGAGGCGATGCGCCGGTACCGTGAGGGCGAGCACGGCGATCCGGTCTTCGAGCGGTTGCTCGGCGTCGACATGAAGCGAGAGCAGTACGCGAAGGGGCGGGCGTTCTGCGAGACCGTCGTCGAGCAGACCGACGAGGCCACGCTGTCGCGGATGTGGGAGTCGGCCGAGAGCCTCCCGTCGCTGCCGGAGCTCGACGAGCCGCGATTGTGGCTCGCCCGCACCGTCTGAGCAGGAGCGCCGGCCGAGGGGTCGGCTATCATCCCGCGCGATGACGCTCGGAGAGCTGATCTCGGCGGCCGTCGTCGACAAGCGTGTGTGGGACGCGTACGGGGAGAACGCGTCCGACGGCGTGTACCTCGTGGGACAGCCGGGCCCGGCGCTCCCGTTCGTCCTCTTCCGGGCCTGGAAGGTGCCGACCGGATACGTCTCCGAGGAGGTCCGTCTGGTCGGACCGTCCGGACGAACGCTCTACCGCTGGGGGCCGGAGGTCCGCCGCATGAAGGGCGCGATGGACCTCACCGTCGAGCTGGACGTCGTGACGGACACGGTCCTGGACGAGACGGGGACCTTCCTGGCGTCGTTCATCCTCGGGGACGAGGTCGTCGGCGAGCTGGAGTTCCCGGTGTACGTCCAGACGGCGGCGCCGAAGCTCCCGAAGGAGACCGAGGAGGGTCTGCGGAAGTCCGACGTGATCTGGGTGGGCACTCGGGTGAACAGCCACGAGCAGCTGGCCCCCGTCTGGTTCGCGTACAAGGACGGCAAGATCTTCCTGCTGTCGAAGCCGGACAACACCGACGAGCAGAAGGTCCCGGGGGTACCCGACGCTCGGGAGCTGATCGTCGTGACGAGGCGCAAGGGCCGCGACACCGCGCTCCAGGAGTTCAACGCGGCGCAGCGGGTGTTGGAGGGGCCGGAGTGGGAGGCCGCCGCGAAGCTGTTGGTGGACCGGCGCCGCAGCCGCGTGGGACCGCCGGACGAATCGATCCAGCGCTGGCGTGGGAGCTGCGACATCGTCGAGCTGACACCGAACGTCCCGGCCTGAGGTCGGACGTCGCTTCGTGACGTGCAACCGGTTGTCGCCGGCGCACCCTCCGCGCCCGAGAAGTGTGTCAACCGGGTACCGACATCGTGCCGGGTCTTCTTCGGTGACCCGTTGACATCGTTTCGGGAGGCGAGGGCGGCTCCGGCGACAACCGGTTCCTCGGAGGGACCCGCCGGATGTCGGCGCCTCAGCGTATGGATCCGACTGCGTGTGCCAGGACGACGGGTTCGCACCCTCCTCCTGCTGCTCGAGAAGGCCGGAGAGGCGCTGCTCCACCCTCGCATCCCGAATGATGGCTCGAGCCGTGAGTCTCAGCGGTTTAGGGTCCGCCCCAGCACCGTCGCGATCGCCGCGAGCTGCGCCCCGAGCTCGAGGATCTCCTCCGGCAACAGCGCCTGCGGGCCGTCGACGAGCGCCGCCTCCGGCCATGGATGCACGTCGACCATCACCGCGTCGGCGCCGGCGGCCACCGCGGCCCTCGCCATCGCCGCCACCAGGTGCCGCTTCCCGACCGCGTGCGACGGATCGACGATCACCGGCAAGTGCGACTCGGCCTGCGCGACCGCCATCCCCGCGAGATCCAGGGTGTTGCGCGTCGCCGGCTCGAAGGTCCGGATCCCCCGCTCGCACAAGATGATCTCCGAGTTCCCGCGCTGGGCGACGTACTCCGCGGCCTGGAGCCACTCCTCCACCGTCATCGCGAGACCGCGCTTCAACATGACCGGCTTCCTCGAGAGGCCGACCTCCTTCAAGAGCTCGAAGTTCTGCGCGTTCCGGGTGCCGATCCGGATGCAGTCGGCGACCTCGGCGACGTGCTCCACCTGGTTGAGGTCGACCACCTCGACGACGAACGGCAGCCCGGTCCGCCGGCGGACCTCCTCGAGCATCTCGAGCCCCCGCTCGCCCAGTCCCTGGAACGAGTACGGAGACGTCC
>DASQTT010000008.1:0-12316 GCA_035641735.1 Actinomycetota bacterium
ATCGCAAGCCGTTCCCGCACATCTCTGCGAGGCTTCCGTCGGCGTTGCGGTAGTCCATGAACGGACGCCCCTCGGCATCGTTCGTCACGCGGATCGTCCCGTCCGCGCCGACGCCGAACCTCCGGTCGCAGAGGGCGGCAACCTCCCGGGGCTCCAACGGCCTGCGGACCTCCGGGTCGTGGGTCATCACGAAGTCGTTGCCCGCCCCCTCGTACTTCCAGACGCGGAGCTCGCTCACGCGGCCCCTAGGTAAGCCGCGACGTCGTCGGCCACGGCGCTCGCGCCCTCCTCGCCGACGTCGAACCATCGGATCCGGGGGTCCCGGCGGAACCACGCGATCTGTCGCCGAGCGAGCGCGCGGGTGCGGGCGACGATCCGCTCCACGGCCGCCTCGAGCGTCACCTCCCCGTCGAGATGGAGCGCCAGCTCCACGTAGCCGATCGCCTGCGTCGCGGTCAGCCAGCCGCCGAAGCCGGCGTCGAGCAGCCGGCGGACCTCCTCCAGCCACCCGGCGTCGAGCATCGTGCGAACGCGGCCCTCGATCCGTGCGCGCAGCGTCCCGCCCGGAAGTCGGATGCCCGCCACCCGCACCCGCCCCACCGGGTAGTCGTCCCACGCGCCTGCGAACGAGCTGAACGGCCGGCCGGTGATCGAGGCCACCTCCAGTGCCCGCACGGTTCGGCGCACGTTCGCCGGCTCGATCTTCCCCGCCGCGGCCGGGTCGAACCCCGCGAGGCGGTGATACAGCCGCTCCGCGCCCACCGCAACCGCCTCGCGTTCGAGCTCACGCCGGACCGCTGGCTCCGTGCCGGGGAACTCGAGGTCGTCCACGACGGCCCGGAAGTAGAGCCCGGATCCCCCCACGAGCAACGGCGGCCGTCCGCGGCGACGGACGTCGTCCGCCGCCGAGCGGGCGGCCGCCTGGAAGGCGGCCACGCTGAACGGCTCGTTCGGGTCCACCAGATCGAGGAGATGATGCGGGACGCGTGACCGCTGCTCGGCCGTCGGCTTCGCCGTGCCGACGTCCATCCCGCGGTAGACCAGCATCGAGTCGATCGACAGGATCTCGGCGCCGAGCGCCTGCGCCACCAGGATGCCGGCCTCGGTCTTGCCCGAGGCCGTGGGGCCGACGAGGGCGAGGAAGGGCGTCAAGGCCGGTCAGGCGGGGACGGATGCCGCCACGACATCACCGGAAAGGTGGTGGGCGGCCGCGCCCGCGATCCGCGCCGTGACGAACGTCCCCGGTTCTAGCGGCTCCTCGAGGTGGACGATCCGGTTCGTCCTCGTCCGTGACTGCGTCGAGGACCCCTTGGGGCCCCGGCCCTCCACGAGGACCTCGACCTCGGCGCCGAGCTGCTCGCGAGCCCGCTCCAGCGAGATCCGCTCCTGCAGCGCGACGAGTCGCTCGAACCGCTCCTGGACGACCTCCTTCGGAAGCTGGCCATCCATCGAGGCGGCCCGCGTGCCCGGCCGGGGTGAGTACTGGAACGTGTAGGCGGAGTCGAAGCGGGCTCGTTCCACCACGTCGAGCGTGTCGAGGAAGTCCTCCTCCGTTTCGCCGGGGAACCCCACGATGATGTCGGTGGAGACCGCGATCGCGGGGATCGCCTCCCGGATCCGATCCAGCCACCTTAGGTAGCGATCGCGCCGGTACGAACGTCGCATCGCCTTCAGCACGGCGTCGGACCCCGATTGCAACGGGAAGTGGATGTGCTCGCACACCTTCTCGCTCTCGGCCATCGCCTCGATCACGTCGGGCGTGAAGTCGTGCGGATGCGGCGAAGTGAACCGGATCCGGCGGAGGCCGTCCACGTCGTTCACGCGCCGGAGCAGCTCCGCGAAGAGCGGCCGGCTCGACGTCCCCGGCACGGTCAGGTCGCGACCGTACGTGTTCACGTTCTGGCCCAAGAGCGTCACCTCGACCACGCCGCGTCCGGCGAGGCCCTGGACCTCCGCAAGGACGTCACCGATCCCTCGGGAACGCTGCGCGCCCCGGACGAACGGCACGATGCAGAACGTGCACGCGTTGTCGCAGCCGACGGCGATCGACACCCACGCGCGGAAGGCGTCCTCACGAGCTGCGGGCAACGCGGACGGGAAGAGGTCGGTGTACTCGGCGACGTCCATCTGCGGGCCCTCGGCCTCGGCCCGCCGGAGCAGGTCGAGCAGGTGCGGCAGGGCGTGCGTCCCCACGACCACGTCGACCCACGGCGCACGATCCTGGATCGTGCCCTGGTCCTTCTGCGCGAGACAGCCGGCGACGACGACGCGCAGCTCCGGGTTCCTCGCCTTCAGCGGCTTCAGGTGCCCGAGGTTGCCGTAGAGCTTGTCGTCGGCCTTCTCCCGGATCGCACAGGTGTTCAGGACGACCACACGGGCGTCCTCGACGTCCCCGGTCGCCGTCATGCCCTCGGCGAGGAGCATCCCTCCGATCCGTTCGGAGTCGTGCTCGTTCATCTGGCACCCGAAGGTGCGGATCAGGAAGCGCCCGTCCACGGTCCCAGGCTACTCCCTGCTCACCGGGGGCTACGCTCGCTCGCGCTCGCTGCTTGAGCCCCTGGACCCCCGGCTCACCGGGGGCTAGCGGGCGAACTCCGTGGCGCGGGTCTCGCGGATCACCGAGATCTTGATCTGACCGGGGTACTGCAGCTCCTCCTCGACCTGCTTCGCGATGTCGCGCGCGATCGTCTGCGCCTGGATGTCGTCGACGTCCTCCGGCACCACCATCACGCGGACCTCGCGGCCGGCCTGCATCGCGAAGACCTTCTCGACGCCTTCGTGCGTCGTGCAGATCTCCTCGAGCCGCTGGAGCCGCTTGATGTAAGTCTCGAGCGACTCGCGTCGCGCGCCCGGGCGCCCGCCGCTGATCGAGTCGGCGATCTGGGCGAGGACGGCGTCCACGGTCCGCTGCTCCACCTCGCCGTGGTGCGATTCGATGCAGTGGACGACGTCGGGGTCCTCCTTGAGCCGGCGGGCGATCTCCGCGCCGATGATCGCGTGCGACCCCTCGACCTCGTGCGTGACCGCCTTGCCGATGTCGTGCAGGAAGGCCCCGCGCCTCGCGACCGTCGGATCCATCCCGATCTCGGAGGCGAGCGCGCTCGCGATGTGCGCGGACTCGACCAGGTGCTTCAGCACGTTCTGGCCGTAGCTGGTCCGGTACTGGAGACGCCCGAGCAGCCGGATCAGCTCGGGATGGACATCGGCCAACCCGACCTCGGCGACCGCGTCCTCGCCGGCCTTGCGGATCTGCTCCTCCAGATCGCGCAGGGAGCGTTCGTGGACCTCCTCGATCCGGGCCGGCTGGATCCGCCCGTCCTGTACGAGCTTCTCGAGCGTCATGCGGGCGGCCTCCCGGCGGACCGGATCGAAGCAGGAGAGCACGACGGCCTCCGGCGTGTCGTCGATGATGATGTTCACGCCCGTGGCGGCCTCGAAGGCGCGGATGTTCCGGCCCTCCCGGCCGATGATCCGCCCCTTCATGTCCTCGCTCGGCAGCGTGAACACGCTCACGCTGGACTCGGCGGTCTGCTCGGAGGCCACGCGCTGGATCGCGATCGTGACGATCTTCCGGGCGCGCTCCTCGCCCTCCTCGCGGGCTCGCTGCTCGATCTCGCGGACCTGCGCCATCGCGCCGCGCTTCGCCTCGGCGACGATCTCGGCGGTCAGCTGCTCCCTCGCCTCGGCCGAGGTCATACCGGCGATCCGCTCGAGCTGGGCTCGGTGCTGATCGGTCGCCTTCTCGAGCTGCTCACGGACGAAGGTGAGCTTATCCTCCCGCTCCTTCAGATCGGATGCACGAGCGTCCATGCGCTGGCCGCGCTCGCGGACCTCGGCCTCGGTCTCGGTGATCCGGCGCTCCAGCCGTGCGACCTCGTCGCGCCGATGCTTCAGGTCCTCCTCGGTCTCACGCCGCATCCGGGAGGCCTCGTCCTTGGACTCCTTGAGTGCGGTCGCCCGCGTCCGGGCGGCCTCCTCCTCGGCTTCGAGCAGCACGGTCTTCGCCCGGGCCTCAGCCGTTCGAGCGTTGGACGCCCCGATGGCGTTGCGGACGACGAATCCCAGGGTCGCCCCGGCTGCGAGCCCGAGGAGGCCGGCGATGACGGCTTCCATCGTTCCTCCCGATGTCTCGGGAGAGGGATCTCGGTCCCCGATCCAGGGTTGCGACGGAAGGCTAGTGGAGCCGGCCCCTTCTTCTCGGCGCGGGGTCGGTCGTCTGATCGATGTCGAACTCGGTCACTGAAGCCCTTCGGTCTCGTCCGTGGTGTAGGGGTTCGGGAGATCGATTCCTCTCGTTTCCCCGATGCTACGGCGGCCGCCGTCCGGCCACAAGGCGTCGGTCGCCCCCCGCCTTGAGGTTCAGCGCCCTCCGAGCTGCGCCACGGGCGATCTCGGGGCTGTAGCCGCGGCGCACCAGGAGGGACGTGAGCCTGGCGAAGGCCTTCGGCGCCTCCACGCCTGCCAGCCGCCCGGCGCGGGCCAGGGCCAGCGTGTCGGCCCGCGCCTCCTCGTCGTCGGGAGCCGCCTCGGCGGTCTCCTCGGCGAGCTCCGGAGAGATCCCGGCCGCCCGCAGGCCGCTCACGACGGCTCGCCGGCCCTCGCGGCGCGACCCGAACCGTTGCTCGGCGTACTGACGGGCGAAGGCCTGGTCGTCGATGAGGCCCACGCGCTCCAGGCGACCGAGGACGTCGCGGACCTCGTCGGGCTCGAACCGAGCCTGCAGCAAGCGCCGCTCCAGCTCTCGCCGGCTCCGCGGCCGCACGGCGAGCAACCCGAGCGCCCGGTCGTGGCAGCTCTTGGGGTTCTTCGGTTCTGGGCGGCGGTTCACGACGGCCTAGCCGGACCCCTTCGTCTTCCTACCCGCGACCGCGGGCTCGTCGAACGGGGGCTCCTCGATCGGAGGCTCGGCCTCGCCGATGGTGATCGGCTGGTCGTCGCTCTCCGAGAACGAGGTGAGGCCGACGGCCTCCCGCACCTTCCGCTCGATCTCGTCGCGGACGTCCAGGTGCTCCGCGAGGAACTGCCGTGCGTTCTCCCGGCCCTGGCCGAGCTGGTCGCCCTCGTACGTGAACCAGGCTCCGGACTTCTTCACGATCTCCAGGTCGACGCCGACATCGAGGAGCGAGCCCTCCTTCGAGATGCCCTTGCCGTACATGATGTCGAACTCGCACTGACGGAACGGCGGCGCGACCTTGTTCTTCACGACCTTGACGCGGGTGCGGGAGCCCACGACCTCCGTTCCGTCCTTCAGGTTCTCGATCTTCCGGACGTCGAGCCGGACCGACGAATAGAACTTCAGCGCGCGACCGCCCGGGGTGGTCTCGGGGTTGCCGAACATCACGCCGATCTTCTCCCGGAGCTGGTTGATGAAGATCGCCGTGGTGTCGAACCGCGAGAGCGAGCCCGAGAGCTTCCGCATGGCCTGGGACATCAGGCGAGCCTGCAGTCCCACGTGCGTGTCCCCCATCTCGCCCTCGATCTCGGCGCGCGGGACGAGCGCGGCGACCGAGTCGATCACCACGAGGTCGAGGGCCGCCGACCGCACCAGCATGTCCGCGATCTCGAGCGCCTGCTCCCCCGAGTCCGGCTGGGAGACGAGCAGCTCGTCGATGTTGACGCCGAGCTCGCGGGCGTAGGTGGGGTCGAGCGCGTGCTCGGCGTCGATGAACGCGGCGATCCCGCCCTTCGCCTGTGCCTCCGCGATGATGTGCAGGCAGACCGTGGTCTTCCCGGAGCCCTCCGGACCGAAGACCTCCATGACCCGCCCCCTGGGGATGCCTCCAACGCCCAGTGCCAGGTCGAGCGCGAGCGAGCCGGTGGGGATCACCCCGATGCCGGCTCCCATCGGATGCTCCCCGAGCTTCATCACGGCACCCTTGCCGAACTGCTTCTCGATCTGCTGCAGCGTGACGTCGAGCATCTTGTCCCGATCCACGTTCCCCTCCTTCGTGCCCCTGCCCTGCCCGGAGGGGGGCCGGGAGAGTGCCTGCGCGAGCGACGAGTGGAGATTAGCGAGCGACTCCGACATAACTTACACCTCTGTCATTCCGTCGGCCTGACGAACGCGAGGCTACCCGAACGCATGTTCGGATACAAGCAGCCGACGCCACACGGAGGAGGGGTCGGCGCGATCGAGAACGCCACCCCGGGCAAAAGGGAAGGGTCCGCGGCTGCAGCACACGGACCCCTGGACTCCTGTCCGGATCCCATCCGGCGGCGACCCTCCTCGGGCGCTCGCCGTGCGGAGCGTCTCTCGAGAGCCGACTGGCCGATGTTCCGGGCATGTTCGTTACCCCGTTCTGCTTCGGCTAAACCGCTCCGGCCCAGGACTTCCTCAGCCCCGGAGGGAGAACCGGCCGAGCGGTTCGTACCGGGGTGTGGGTCTACGGAGGTGGCTCCGGAAGAGGACGACGTGATCGACCTCCCATGGGTCGGACGCGAGCGCCGTCTCCGCGAACGCCGGCGGGAGCGACAGGGGTGGGTCGCTCCGAGCCACGGTGAGGTGGGGATGGAACGGCCTTCGCTCCGGCGAAAACTCTTCCGAGAGCGCGTCGTCGAGGTCGGTCGCGAGACGGGCGAACCCTCCCTCGTCCCCGCCCAGACCGGCCCACAGCACACGGCCCCTGCGGCCGGACGGGAAGCTCCCCAGGCCGGCGAGGGCCGCCCGGAACGGGCGGACCTCGCCGGCCGCCGCCGCGACCCGCTCCGGCACCCACTCCATGAGGCGAGGCCACGTCCTTCCCAGGAACTTCACGGTGATGTGCAGGTTCTCGCGCGGGACCCACCGCGCCTCGGGGAACGCCTCCCTCCACGGCGCCAACGCCTCCTCGAGGGCGTCCAGCTGCGGCCCGGTGACCTCGACCGCGACGAAGAGCCGGACGGGCTTCGCCTCCGGCCGAGCGGATCGATCTCGCGCCATCGGTCGGCCGCTACGCCGGGAGCGGGCGTCCCTCGAGGTGGCGTCGCACGAGGTCTAGCGCCGCCTGTTCCGATGCACGCCGCACCCGGTCCCGCTCGCCGGGGATCGAGAGGAGCCTCGCGTGGTCGAGCCCCTCGCCGGCGACGCAGATCCAGACGGTGCCCGGCGCCGCGCCGCCGTGCCTCTCGGGACCCGCCGCCCCCGTGACGGCCAGGCCCAGGTCGGCGCCGAACACGCGCCGCGCGCCGGCCGCCATCTCTCGCGCGCACGCCTCGCTTACCGGGCCGGGACCTTCCAGCGTGTCACGCGACACGTTCAGGACCCTCCCCTTGGCGTCACCGGTGTAGACGACCGCGGAGCCGTCGAACACCTCGGAGGCGCCGGGCACCGACGTGATCCTGGCTCCGACGCCTCCCCCGGTGAGCGACTCGGCGGTGCTCAGGCGGATCCCGGCGGCACGCAACAGCCGAACCACGACCTCCTCGAGCGACTCGTCGGCCACCGTGAAGACATGGTCGGCCAGCCGCCGCTCGAGCTCTCCGAGGACCGGCTCGATCATCGCGTCCGCTTCGGCGGCCGACGCCGCCTTCGCGGTGATACGGACCTTCACCTCGGCGGTGGAGGCGAGGAACGCGATCGTGGGGTTCGACGATCCGGTGAAGAGATCGTCGACGAGCTCGGCCACGGCCGATTCCCCGATCCCCGTGCACCGGAGGACGCGGGACCGCACCACCGCCGCGCCCGTCTCGGCCGCGAGCGCCGGCAGGATCGTCCCGCGCATCATCTCCATCATCTCGGCCGGCACGCCCGGGACGGCGTAGACCCGCGCGCCACCGGGCAGCCGAGCCACGAGCCCCGGCGCGGTTCCGCGGTCGGGCACGAGGTAGCCCGCGCCCTCGGGGACGTCGGCCTGCCGGAGGTTGCTCTCGGGCATCTCGCCGATCCCGAACGCGAGGAACTTCTGCCGGAGGAGCTGCTCGATCTCCCGGTGGCGCTCCATGCCGCGACCGAGGAGCGACCCGAGCGCGTCGCGGGTGACGTCGTCCTGCGTGGGACCCAGCCCCCCAGTGGCGATCACGACGTCGGCCCTGGAGCCGGCCAGGCGAAGCGCCTCGACGATCCGCTCCACGTTGTCGCCCACGACCTGGTGGTGGACGACCTCGACGCCGATCGCCGCGAGCTCCTCGGACATCCAGCGCGCGTTCGTGTTCGGGATCTGGCCCAGCAGCATCTCGGTTCCGACGGCGACGATCTCCGCCCTCACCGCGTCTCCACGCGGTGTCGTTCCGTGAAGAGGTACTCCAGCCCGCTCAGGACGGTCAGCGCGACGGCGGCGATCACGACCGCGAGGACCAGCGGGTCGAACGCGGGCGCGAGCGGCGCGATCGACAGGCCGACGGCCCAGACCTGGCTGAGCGTCTTCGCCTTGCCGGCCCGGGAGGCGGGCATCGAGACGCCTCGCCGGTCCAGCCGCCATCGGAGGAGCGACACGGCCACTTCACGGATCACGATCACCGCCGCCGCCCACCACGGGAACTCGGCCCGGAGTGCCAGGGCGATCGCCGGGACGCTCACGAAGAGCTTGTCCGAGAGGGGATCGAGCCACGCCCCGACCGACGTGGTCATCGAGTGCCGGCGGGCGAGGTAACCGTCGAGGAGGTCGGAAAGGGCCCCGATCACGAAGACGAGGACCGCCAGCCACCGGGCCTCCTCGTGGCCGGCCTCGATCAAGAGCACGACGATCGGGATCAGCACGATCCTGCCGATCGACAGGACGTTGGGCCAACCCAGCCCCAGCGGCCTCACTCGCTCGACGATCGGTCCCCTCCCGCATCGCCGATCGTGAAGCGGTACGTGTGGGGTAGGCCCGGCGTTCCCGCCGTCTCGGGCCGTCCCCCGACGCTCACGTCGACGAGCCCGGCGTCTTCGACCGTCAACTCGAGCTGCTCGAACGCTTCGATCGACACCGTCTCTTGGGGGCGGAGCGTGAACCGCTCCTCCCGCCCGTCGACGATCGCCCGGACGTCGACCTCGCCCCGGGCGACGAGGACCGTCCGGATCGCAGGATCCGGCGGTGCGGGCGACACCGTGTCCGTCGGGACGTCGGCGGCCGGCGGCGCGGCCGCACCCCGCGTGAGCAGGCCGAACGCCAGCAGGATCAGGAGGATCGACAGCGCCGAGACGAGGAGGAAGCGCTGGTTGTCCCTGATCCGGCTGGCCGCGATCAGTCGCTCGACGCGGCCCATCTTCGCCGGGGGCGGCACCGGCTCCGGCGCCTCGGCGCCCCGCGCGTAGGCCCCCGCGACCTCGTCGGCGTCCATGCCCAGGTAATTCGCGTAGGTGCGGAGGGACGCGCGGACGTACACCTCCCCGGGGAGCACGTCGAACTCCTCGCGCTCGAGGGCGTCGAGCTGCTCGACCCGGAGCCTGGTATCCCGCGCGGCCTGGTCGAGGGTGAGCGCCCGGAGCTCTCGTGCGCGACGGAGGGCCGAGCCGACCCCGGTCCGGGGGTCCGTGACTGAGCCGGCCATGGGACGCAAGGATAGCCGCCCGCTCCCCACCGTCCGTCGGCACGGGCCGTACGCTCATCCGGCTTAGGTCGGAGGTCTCGAAAGGAATCGGCCGTCGGCCCGCTGGCTGGCCCCGTCCGGGTGAGTACAGTTGGCCCCGAGGGGGAGGGAGCGATGGAGCGCACCACGTCTGAACGGGACACGGAGGAGTCGCCGCTCGCCGGCGTGCGCGACCTCCTGCCCTCGCCCACGCTTCTGTCCGAGGGGCCGGTTCGTTTCCTCCTCGTGGCCGGCGAGAAGGACGACGGGCAGTGGGGCCAGATCGGCGCCTACTGGCGAACGATCGACGGCGACGACGGCGGCTTCCTCGTCTGTCCGGAGGCGCTGTGGGCGGGGAGCGAGATGGTCCGGAGCTTCCGGGGAGCGCGCGCCCGCGGGTGGACGATCGAGCGGATCTACGCGTACTGGCAGGCGCACGTCGGGATCGCCGGGCGGCTCATGATCGATCCGCAGCAGCATGCCGACACGGTGTTCCAGGTCGCCCGACGCGTCGGCGCGATCTGAAGCGGATCCCCGGCCCGACATGTCAACCGGTTGACGCCGGACTCCGGCGTCCGCTCAGACCACGCCTCAGCGGTGGCCGATCCCCGACGACTCGCAGATCGTCGCTCCGGCGATCGACCATCGCTCGCCGTCGAACGTGACGAATCCGAACGTCGCGACGACCTCCCCGTCGCGACGCACCGCGACCCCGGGATCGTCATCCTCCGGATATCCCCTGTGCACGACGCCGTCGTCCGGCTGCAGGCCGGTGATGCGCTGGCGCGCCTCGTCGAGCGGGACGGGCCCGGCTTCCAGGGGCGCTTCCATGAAATCGACGATCATGCTGGAGGCCATGCCCGCGCAGTCGAGCTCGCCGCTGACGAACGTCCCGTCCGGGTCGAGAACCTCGATGGGCGAGGTCGGCGGCTCTTCGCCAGAGCCGTGCTGACTGAACGGCCAGCACGCGGTCCGGATCACGCCGGGGGCGACTCCCGCGACGTGCGTCTTCTCGCCCTGGTCGATGTCGAACCCGAAACCGTTGATGCTCGCCGGTTCGTCCAGCCTGCTGAGGATCCGAACGTGGACGCCGTCGGACTGGACGACCACCCGCGGTGTCCGGACCGTCGTCGAGCCGTCCGCCTCACAGACGATCTCGGCGACGTCGGGAACCCCCGTGGGCTCGCTGGCCGGACCCTCCCGGACGGGTGGCGGCGCGTCGGCGCAGGCCACCAACACGACCGACACGATCACGGCCGCGCGGATCGCCCTCACATCGGCATCATGCCTCGACGCGGACCAACGGTGACACTACGCGGTTCGACGCTCCTCCCACTCCTCCCAGGTGACGAGCACGTCTCGCGCCTTCGACCCCTGCGACGGGCCGACGACCCCTCGGTCCTCCATCAGGTCCATCAGCCGGCCGGCACGGGCGAAGCCGACCTTGAGCTTCCGCTGGAGCATCGACGTCGATCCGAGCTGCGAACGGATCACGAGCTCGGCCGCCTGCTCGAGGAGCTCGTCGTCGTCGCCGAGCCCGTGCTCGCCGACGCCCTCCCCCGGTGGCAGGGCGAGCCCCTCCACGGTGTTCTCGTAGACGACCTCCCGCTGCTCGCGGATGAATTCGGAGACGTCGCGCACCTCGGCCTCGGTGACCCAGGCGCCCTGGATCCGGACGGGCTTCGAGACGTTCGACGGGGCGAAGAGCATGTCCCCGTGCCCGACGAGCTTCTCGGCGCCGTTCATGTCGAGGATCACGCGGGAGTCCGCCTGGGACGACGTCATCAGCGCGATCCTCGACGGGATGTTCGCCTTGATCAGGCCGGTGACGACGTCGACCGACGGACGCTGCGTGGCGACGACCAGGTGGATCCCCACGGCCCGGGCCATCTGCGCGACGCGGCAGATCGCGTCCTCGACGTCCCGGGGAGCCACCATCATGAGGTCGGCGAGCTCGTCGATCACCACGACGATGAACGGCAGGTGCTCGAACTTCTCCTCCATCCCCGGCGGGATCCGCAGGGTCCCGGCGCGGAACCCCTCCTCGTAGGAATCGATGTCGCGCACGCCGACCGTCGCGAGCAGCTCGTAGCGCAACTCCATCTCGCGGACGATCCACTGGAGCGCCTCGGCGGCCCGCTTGGGATGAACGATCACCGGCGAGAGCAGGTGCGGTACTTCGCCGAAGTGGCTGAGCTCGACCCGCTTCGGGTCGATCAGGACGAGGCGGACGTCATCCGGGGTCGTCCGCATCAGGATCGAGGTGACGAAGGAGTTCACGAGCGAGGACTTCCCCGCTCCCGTCGCACCCGCGATCAGCACGTGCGGCATGTCGGCCAGGTTGACCAATCGCGCGCGCCCGTGGACGTCCTTGCCCAGCGCGACCTCGAGCGGGTGCTTCGCCTGGCGGGCCGCGGGCGACCGGAGCACGTCGCCCAGCATCACGAAGTCGCGATGGACGTTCGGGACCTCGATCCCGATCGCCGACTTGCCCGGGATCGGGGCCTGGATCCGGACGTCCGGCGTCGCGAGGGCGTAGGAGATGTCGCTCGAGAGCCCGAGGACCTTCTGCACCTTCGTGCCGGAGGCGACCGCCACCTCGTACATCGTGACGGTCGGGCCACGGTGCGAGGCGACGACGCGCGCGTCGACCCCGAAGGTCTCGAGGGTGCGCTCCAGTGCCGCGAGGGTGTCGCGCTCGGCGCGATCGTCGGCGTTCGACGGAGGAGCGGACCGGAGCAGGTCGAGCGGCGGGAGCTGGTAGGGACCCTGCGGGGTCGCGACCGTCCGCGATCGACTCCCCTTCGCCGCCGTCACCGGCTCCGCGGGGAAACCGACGTCCTCATCC
>DASQTT010000009.1:0-7234 GCA_035641735.1 Actinomycetota bacterium
GAGGTGAAGTCCCGGCGCGTCGGCGCGTACGGAGGCGGCTACGAGGCCGTCACCTGGAGGAAGCGCGCCAAGCTGCGCGCGCTCGCCGAGGCCTTCCTGCAGGAGACGGGGTTCCGGTTCGGCGCGGTCCGCTTCGACGTCGCCAGCGTCTCCGCCGAAGGCGGGCGATCAGACGTCGAGGTCTTCGAGGACGCGTTCTGATCGGTCGGCCCGTGCCGCGTCCGGATCGAGGGTCAACAGCTCCGCCGGCGTGTCGGGAACGAAGATCGCGCGGCGTCGGCGTGACAGCAGCCACCCGGCAGCGATCGCGGCCAGGGCCGCGGCGAGCCAAGCGCCGCCGGCGCCGTCGATCAGCGCCTGGGGACGCGGCGCCGGTCGTTCCGCGGCCCGGCGAGCGAGGTGCGTGTGTGCGATCGCGACCTGCCGCTCGAGCTCGGTGACCCGCTCCAGGAGCCTCTCCTCGCGCCGGTTCGAGGCGTGGATGTCGTCGTACAGCATGGCGACGAGCTCATCGCGCTCCGAACGCAGCTCGCGCAGGCGAGCGAGCAGCTGCGCTTCCGCCGCCGTCGGCACGGACGTCAACCAACCCTGGACGTACTCCCCGAACCCGTACGTCTTGCAAGGGTCGTCGCACACGACCAACGTGTAGGTCCCACGCGGAAGCGCCGGCATCGTGAACGTCGCCTGCCCGCCGCGGCCGCTCGGGGCCATGTGGAAGGTCCCGACGCGGATCGCGCTGTCGGGGATGGGCCCCCCGGCCTCGAGCGCCTCGCCTCGCTCGATCCAGAGGTGGAACGGCCCGTCGGTCGGTCCGAACGTGGCGCTCAGGTATCCCACCCGAGCGACGACCGTCTGGCCCGTGGCGAAGATGTCCCAGCGGGAAGGACCGAACCGGGCTGGGGCGTCCGGCCGACGGAACTCCAACCAGTTGCCGCCGGCCACCGCCGGTGAGGAGGCGAGGGGTGCCAGCGCGGTAAGCACCAGGCTCATGACGACGATGCGTTTCATCGACCACTCCTTCGGTGTGGTGTGCCTCAACGAGACCGCCGCAGGGCGCGGGGGGTTCCCTGGTCCTAGGGGTTTCCTCCAGGGTCGTCCGAGGCCGCCTCGAGGAGGGCGTCGAGGATGTCGTCGGCGTCGGCCTCGGTCGAGAGGTAGTTCATGACGCCCGCACGGAGCCAGGTCCGTCTCCGCAGCGTGGTCGTCGAGAGCCATCCGACGCCGGAGACCTCCAACGCCCGCTGCAGGCGTCGTTGCAGCTCGTCGACGGCCGCGTCGTCCGCGTCGGGCGGGACGAGACGGAGACAGACGACCGCCAGCTGCGGCTCGATCGCCTCGAAGCCGCGCTCGCGCGCTCGCGCCGCGAGGTACGCCGCCAGGTCCACGTTGCGTTCGATCAGCTGGGCGAAGCCCCTCGACCCGAGGTGCTTCCACGACAGCCACAGCTTCAAGGCCCGGAACGGGCGGGTGCCCTCGAGCGAGTACTGGTACCAGTGGAGCGGACGTTCCTCCGGCGCCCAGACCGCGTAGTACTCGGGCTCCCGGTGGAACGTGCTGCGCAGGTCCTCGCGTCGCCGCACGAGCAGGCCGCCGATGTCGTACGGCTGGAACAGCCACTTGTGCGGATCCACCGTGAGCGAATCCGTTCGCTCCAGGCCGGGGACCTTGTGGGCCTCCCGCCGCGAGATCCGGGCGGTCGCGCCGTACGCGGCATCGACGTGGAGCCACAGGCGTTCTCGCTCGGCGAGATCGGCGAGCGCCGGCACGTCGTCGATCGCCCCCGTGTTCGTCGAGCCGGCCACGGCGAAGATCGCGAACGGGCGGAGGCCGGCCTCGCGGTCGGCGGCGATCGCGTTCGCGACGGCGTGGGCCCGGAGCCGGTAGTCCTCGTCGGAGGGGACGACGTGCAGCGTGCCCTCGGGGAAGCCGGCGAGGTCCAGTCCCCGCTCGATCGAGAAATGTGTTTGATCCGACGCGTAGACGCGCACGCCGTCCAGATCCGCGCCCCGTGGGGGATCGGTCAGGCCGAGCAGCCCGGCCAAGTGGACGTCGCGCGCGACCGCGATCGCCATCACGTTGGCCATCACGCCGCCGCTCGTGAGGACGCCCCACGAGTCGGCGCCGTAGCCGACGAGATCGCGGAGCCACGCGATCACCTCCTCCTCGACGAGCGGCGCGGCCATCCCGGCGAGCCAGACGTCGATCCCCTGGTTCAGCCAGCGGGCGAGGGTCTCGCCGGCGACCGCGACGGGAAGCGGCGGCGGTGTGAAGTAGCTGTACGAGCCGGGGTGCTGGGCGGCGTACGAGAACGGCCCGAGTCGCTCGCGGAACTCATCGAGCACGGTGTCGGCGGTCGCACCGTCCGTCGGCGCCGCGGCGGGGCGGCCTTCGTCACCGAAGAATCGTCGCCGGAGGTCCGGATAGAGGTCGGACGCGGTCGGACGCTCGGCCGCGGCGCCGTAGAGCCAGTCGAGCGCTTCCTTCCACGTGCGCTCGCCGAGGCGTTCGAGCGCGGCACGTGACCGTCCCGCGTCGCGAGTGTCGATCAGCTCGGGTTCGGGATGATCGAGAGGCTCGTGCACGCGCGGATGGTATCCGGCGAGCCCGAGCCGGACGTGTCGGTGGTGGACGCTACCGTCCGGCCTCCATGTACGGGCGGGTACTCGGGGTCGCGGTGCTGGGCGTGGGCGGCCGGGTCGTCACGGTCGAGGCCCACGTCGGGCGTGGCCTTCCCGCGCTCATCGTCACCGGCCTGCCTGGGGCCGGCGTCCAGGACGCGCGGGAGCGGATCCGACCCGCCGTGGAGGGCGCGAAGCTGGAATGGCCGCTCCGTCGCGTGGTCGTGAACCTGGCGCCCGCGAACGTTCGGAAGGAAGGTCCCGGGCTCGACCTTCCGGTGGTGATGAGCGTGCTGGCCGCGACCCGCCAGATCCCTCGCGACCGGTTGGCGGCGATCGCCTTCGCCGGGGAGGTGTCGCTGAAGGGCGAGCTGCTGCCGACGCCCGGCATCCTGACGGTCGCGATCTCCGCGGCGAGGGCGGGCCTGGGCGGCGTCGTGGTCCCGGCGGCGAACGCGGTCGAGGCCGCGCAGGTCGAGGGGCTCGCCGTCGTGGCGTGCGCGACGCTGGACGAGGCCGTCGGGTACCTCAGGGGCACGTGGACGCCCCCGGCCGTGACGGCGACGCAGGAGGAGGTGCCGGCGGTTGCGACCGTCGACCTGTCTGAGGTGCGCGGCCAGACCCAGGCTCGGCGGGCGCTCGAGGTCGCCGCGGCCGGCGGCCACAACCTGCTGATGGTCGGCTCGCCCGGCGCGGGCAAGACGATGCTCGCCCGGCGCCTGCCGACGATCCTGCCCGCGCTCTCGCGCGACGAGGCGATGGAGTCGACGCAGCTCCATTCCGTCGCCGGGCTGTTGGGCTCGTCCCGCGGCCTGCTGGGGGCGCGGCCGTTCCGGGCACCTCACCATTCGATCTCGATCGTCGGGCTGCTGGGCGGCGGGACCACGAACGTCCGGCCAGGAGAGGTGAGCCTCGCGCATCACGGCGTCCTGTTCCTCGACGAGCTGACGGAGTTCCGTCGCGACGCGGTCGAGGGATTGCGGCAGCCGCTGGAGGACGGTCGCGTCGTGATCACGCGGGCGGTGGGGTCGGTCGAGTTCCCGGCGCGCTTCACGTTGGTCGCGGCCGCGAACCCGTGCCCCTGTGGTTTCGACGGCGACGGTCTGAAGCAGTGCGTGTGCCGCACGGACCGCGTCCAGGTCTACCGGAACAAGCTGTCCGGACCGCTGCTGGATCGCATCGACATCCGGCTGCGGATCCCCAGGCTGACGAAGCAGGAGCTGCTCGGATCCGCGACGGGGGAGCGGTCGTCGCTCGCGCGCGCGAGGGTGGAGGAGGCGCGTGACCGGCAGCGGCGACGATGGGAGCCGCTCGGCGTCGCCTGCAACGCCCATCTCCCGGGCCCCGTCGCCCGAAGATCCTGCTCGATGTCCGCGGCCGCCGAGTCCCTTCTCACGAAGGCGGTGGAGACGATGGCGCTCACCGGCCGCGGATTCGATCGCGCCGTGAAGGTGGCCCGGACCGTCGCGGACCTGAGAGGCGCGGAGCGGATCGAGACCGACCATCTCGCTGAGGCTCTCTCCTACCGGAGCGGCTTCGGGAGCGAGGTGCTGCCTCGTGCCGGATGAGGCGCCGCCCCGCGGCTGGCCGCCCGGTTTCGGCTCGGGTCCGGACGAGCGCCGAGCGATCCTGACGCTCTCCGAGCTGCGGGGCCTCCGGCCCCTGTCGCTCCACGCAGCGGCATGGCGCACCGGCTCGGCCGAGGGCTGCGTCGCGGCCGTCCGGGCCGGCGACCTGGGAAGTGCACGTGACCGGCGGTGGCTCGAGCGCCTCGACCCGTCGGTGACCGAGGCGGCCGTCGAGCGAACCGGCGCTCGCTTCGTGACGCCGGCCGACACGGAGTACGAGGACGGGTTGAACGAGCTCCGCGACCCGCCGGCGGGCCTGTTCATGCTCGGGCGGCCGCTCGGCGATCGTCGGGACCGGGTCGCGATCGTCGGCGCACGCCGGTGCTCGTCGCTCGGACGGGACGTCGCCGAGGATCTGGCGCGGGCGCTCGTCGCCTCGGGACTCGGCGTCGCCTCCGGGGCGGCACACGGGATCGATGCGGCCGCGCATCGCGGGGCGCTGCAAGCCGCCGGCCGGACGGTGGCCGTCCTCGGGTCGGGCATCGACGTCCACTACCCGGCAGGCAACCGCGACCTGATCGCCCGCATCGTCCAGTCCGGAACCGTCGTCAGCGAGTATCCGCCCGGCGTTCCCGCCGAGCCGCAACGCTTCCCCGCGCGGAACCGGCTCGTCGTGGCGCTCGCGCGCGCCCTCGTCGTCGTCGAGGGGGCGGCGAAGAGCGGTTCACGGATCTCGGTCGATCACGCCCTGGACCTCGGGCGCGAAGTGTTCGCCGTGCCGGGACCCGTGAACAGCCCGCTGGCCGAGACACCGCTCGAGCTGATCCGTGACGGCGCCACCTTGATCCGCGGCGCGGACGACCTCCTCAACGATCTCGGCGTCGATCCGTCGGCGCCACCACCACCTCCGCCCGACCTGGACGACGGAGAGCGGCGGATCTGGCGGGCGCTGTCCGTCGTCTCGCTCCCGGACGCGATCGCCCGCGAGGCCCGGATGGCGATCCCCGACGCCGTCACGACGCTGATCCAGCTCGAGCTGCGCGGGCTGATCGTCAGCCAGGGAGGAAGGTACGAACGTCGGCACGCTCGGGCGGCGGTCTCCGTTCCTCCCTGACCGCCACCGGGAAGCTTGCGTGCCCCACCTTCCGTTGGTAGACACGTCCGGACCCGACGGGAGCAGCGGTGGCCGATCTCCTTCCCCACGACGACGACGAACTGCTCCGCGCCTTCGCCGATCACCTGGCGCTCGAGCGCAGGCTTTCTCCGAACACCATCGCCGCCTATCGGACCGACCTCCGGCAGCTGGCGACGTTCCTGGCACGGGATCGGTCGTCGCTCGCGCGGGCGACCCACCAGCGGCTGCGGCGGTTCCTCGCCCAGCAGCACACGCTCGGCTACGCGCGCGCATCGATCGCCCGGCGCGTGGGCGCGATCCGCTCCTTCTACCGGTGGGCCGTGGTTGCCGGCAGGCTCGAGCGGGATCCGTCGCTCCTGCTCGGCCGGCCCAAGGTCGTGAACCGCCTGCCGACCGTTCTGCGGCCCGGGGAGGCGGCCGGGTTGGCGGAGGCGCCGCCGCCTGCCGCCGACGATCCTCTCGAGCGGGCGATCGCCCTGCGGGACCGCGCGGCCCTCGAGCTCCTGTACGGCTCGGGGCTCCGTGTCGGGGAGGTCGCGGGCCTGACGGTGGACCGCATCGACCTCTCGCGGGCCCGGGTCCTCGTCCTCGGCAAGGGCGCGAAGGAGCGCGAGGTACCCATCTCCGAGTACGCCGTGGACGCGATCGACGCATATCTGCAGGTCGGACGCCCTGAGATGGCGTCGGAGGACTCCGGACATCTCTTCTTCAATCGTCGCCGCAGGCCCTTCAGCGAGCGCGATATCCGTTCGATGGTTCAACGGTATGGCGCTACCCTGCTGCCGGGGAGGCGGGTCACCCCGCACACCCTGCGGCATTCGTTCGCGACGCATCTCCTGGAAGGAGGGGCCGACATCAGAGCTGTGCAGGAGCTCCTCGGGCATGCCAGCGTCGCGACGACGCAGCGATACACACACGTCTCCCGCCGCCGGCTCTTCGAGGCCTACGAACGTGCTCACCCGAGGGCCTGACGTGGCGACCGCGAAGAAGGCCGCGACCAAGACCGTGGAGCCCGTCCGGAAGGCGTCGGCGAAGTCGCCGGCGTCCAAGACGGTCACGATCCCGCCGGCCGTCGACGACGAGCTCGGCATGCGGTGGGACGCCTTCAAGACCTCGGGGGACGGGGAGGCGCGCGAGAAGCTGATCCTGCACTACGCACCGCTCGTGAAGTACGTGGCGAGCCGCGTGGCGACGGGCCTGCCGTCCAGCGTGGACCAGCACGACCTCGTGAGCTACGGCGTGTTCGGCCTGATCGACGCGCTCGAGAAGTTCGAGCCCAGCCGCGGCAACAAGTTCGAGACCTACGCGATCCCGAGGATCAAGGGCGCGATCATCGACGAGCTGCGCGCGATGGACTGGGTGCCTCGTTCGGTCCGCTTCAAGGCGCGAGAGCTCGAGAAGGCCCAGGCGGACCTGGAGGCGATGCTGAAGCGACAGCCGTCCGAGGAGGAGCTGGCCGATCGGCTCGGTATGACCCGGAGCGAGCTCCACCACATGGTGTCCCAGATCTCCTTCGTCTCCGTGCTGGCCCTCGACGAGGTCGTCGGTGCCGGCAGCGAACGGGGGGAGTCGGTAGCGCTGATCGACACGCTCGCCGACAAGGGCCTCGACCCAGCGTGGGGACTCGAGAGCCAGGAGACGCGCGGCTTGCTGGCCGCCGCGATCAACTCGTTGTCCGAGCGGGAGAAGATCGTCGTCACGCTCTACTACTTCGAAGGACTCACGCTGGCCGAGATCGGCGAGATCCTCGGCGTGACCGAGTCCCGCGTGTGCCAGATCCACACGAAAGCGGTGGGCGGGCTCCGCGGCCAACTCTCCGAGGTGGAGTAGCGCCTTCGGTGTGACACGCTTCACGGCGCGCGCCGGCCGGGCGCCGTAGCGTCCCTGACGTGAGGAAGCTCATCGTCGTCTGT
>DASQTT010000010.1:0-7428 GCA_035641735.1 Actinomycetota bacterium
GGCGGGGATGGCCGAGATCGTCCTGGACGACGTCTCGAAGGTCTACGGAGGCGGCACGGCCGCGGTCGCGAACCTGAACCTCGACATCCGCGACGGCGAGTTCATCGTCCTCGTCGGTCCGTCGGGATGCGGGAAGACCACAGCGCTGCGGATGGTCGCGGGCCTCGAGTCGATCACCGACGGCACGATCTCGATCGACGACATGGTGGTGAACACCGTTCCCCCGAAAGAGCGGGACATCGCGATGGTCTTCCAGAACTATGCGCTGTACCCGCACATGACCGTGTACGACAACATGGCCTTCGGGCTCAAGCTTCGGAAGCTCTCGAAGCAGGAGATCGACCGGCGCGTCCGGGAGGCGGCGAAGATCCTCGGCCTGGATGACTTCCTCGAGCGGAAACCGAAGGCGCTCTCGGGCGGCCAACGGCAGCGCGTCGCGATGGGCCGGGCGATCGTCCGCGAGCCCAAGGCCTTCCTGATGGACGAACCGCTGTCGAACCTCGATGCGAAGCTCCGGGTGCAGATGCGATCGGAGATCGCGAAGATCCAGCACGACCTGAACGTCACGACGCTCTACGTGACCCACGACCAGGTCGAGGCGATGACGATGGGCGATCGCGTCGCCGTGATCCGCAAGGGCGTCCTGCAGCAGGTCGACGCGCCTCAGCACCTCTACGACCATCCGAACAACCTCTTCGTCGCCGGGTTCATCGGATCGCCGGCGATGAACATGGTCGAGGCGGACCTTGTCCGGTCGAACGGAAACCTCGCCGTCGAGTTCGGGGGCATCTCGCTCGACGTTCCCGACGAGGTGCTGGCGGCCCGGCCGGCCCTCAAGGGCTACGAAGGGAAGCCGGTGGTCGTCGGGATCCGTCCGGAGGACATGGAGGACGCGTCGCTCCTCGCGGACGCCCCCCAAACACGCCGGATCCGCTCGCACGTGATCCTGCGTGAAGCCCTCGGTGCCGACGTCCTGGTGCACTTCGCGGTGAACGCGCGCCCCGTGATGACCGAGGATACGAAGGAGCTCGCGAAGGACGTGGGGACCGAGGTGCTGGAAGCCGTCGAGCGCGGGGCGGAGCAGGGCGAGTGGATCTTCCTGGCTCGCCTGAACCCACGAACGGAGGCGCAGCAGGGCAAGCCGATCGAGCTCGTGGTCGACACGGGTCGGCTGCATTTCTTCGACCCCGAGACGGGGCGAGGGGTCTACGAGGGCGACGAGACCGGCAACCCGTCGAACCAGGGCCGAACGTAGGTATCGAAGAGAAGTGACAGCGCCGAGGGAGGGAGAGCGGATGCGAAGGCTGAGGATGACGATGGTGCCCGTGATGGCACTGACGTTGGTTTTGGCGGCATGCCAGGCCGACCAAGACGGGGATGGCGACGGCGACGGGACTGGCCAGGAGGAAAACACAGGGAGGATCAACGTCCTGAACGCCCTCGAGCCGGAGGAGAACGAGGTCCTCCAAAACATCTCCGATGAGATCATCGCGCCCGACGCGGCCTACGAGGTCGAGTTCGAGCAGGTGGACGACGTGGCCCAGCAGATCCAGATCCGAGCGGAGGGAGGCACCCTCGACGTCGTGCTGACACCCCAACCCGGCGCCGTTCAGGAGCAGGCCGCCAACGGAAACGCGGTGTCGCTAGAGGATCTCGGCTTCGACATCGGACAGCTCGAGGAGACCTTCGGCGAGTACTTTCTCTCGCTCGGAGAGTTCGAGGGTGAGCACTACGGGATCCCGACGAACATCAACCTCAAGAGCATGGTGTGGTACGCGAAGGACGACTTCGACGCCGCCGGCTACGAGATCCCCGAGACGTGGGACGAGCTGATAGCACTGTCCGACGAGATGGTCCAGAACGGGGACACGCCCTGGTGCGTCGGTTTCGAGGCGGGTGGCGACACTGGGTGGCCAGCAACTGACTGGATGGAGGACATCATCCTCGGCAGCGCCGGCACGGAGACCTACACCGAGTGGATCAACCACGAGATCCCGTTCACCGACCCGGCCGTCGTGCACGCCGGGGAGCTCTTCGGCGAGGCGATGTTCACCGAGGGGTACGTGCTCGGCGGAGCGGAGAACACCCCGGCGACGGCATTCGCCGACGCGCCCGCGCCGTTGTTCGAAGACCCGCCCGGCTGCTTCATGCACCGCCAGGCGAGCTTCATCACCGCGTTCTTCGGCGACGCCAAGTCCGGCGTGGACTACGACTGGTTCCCGATGCCCGGCGAAAGCCAGCGACCGACGCTCTTCGCCGGCGAGCTCGCCACGGTGTTCTCGAACCGGCCGGAGGTCGTGGAGTTCCTCGAGGCGTTCATGGGCGAGGAGGTTCAGTGCGCGATGGGCAGCGAGCCTGGCAGCTCCCGGATCTCGCCGAATGTCAACGTCGGGGCGGACTGCTACACGGACCCGATCCTGGCCGAAGCGTCGGAGGTGCTGACGGCCGCCCTCGCGGGTGAGGGCGCCCCAGGGTTCGACGCCTCCGACCAGATGCCGCCGCAGGTCGGCTCGGGTTCGTTCTGGACCGAGATGATGGGCTACATGGAGGACGGTCCCGACTCGCTCCAGACGCACCTCGAGAACATCGAGCAAAGCTGGCCGGCCGAGTAGCCCGGACGATGCAGGGTTCGGTAGTGGGGGGAGCAGGCCCGGAGGGCCTGCTCCCCCCGCCCGAAGTCGAGCGGGCACGGCGGTAGCACGTGGCGAGCGACGACGCCGCCGCGATCGACGGGCGAGCATCCGGGCCGCAGGCCGTCGCGCTCTCGATCCTGCGGGTGATCGGCTCGATCGCGATCCCCCTGGTCGGCTTCTTCATCCTCTGGGCGACGTTCGATTTCCTCCGGGACGCCGACGCGAACCGCTTGCTCGTGGTCGGCGTGGCGATCGTCGTGGGCGTCGGCGGCGTGTTCTTCCTGTACTGGGGGATGAACCGCGTCATCGACTTCCTGCCCGAGCGCTACCGGGAGGGCGTTCGGCCCTACATCTTCGTCGGCCCCGCGCTCGTGATCCTGGCCGTGTTCCTGATCTACCCGGTCCTGAACACGATCCTCGTGAGCTTCAAGGACGCTCAGGGCGAGTCGTTCGTCGGCCTGGACAACTTCAAGTTCGTGTTCACGGACGAGGGCATGCTGCGCGCGATCCGGAACACGTTCGGGTGGATCGTGATCGTGCCGCTCCTCGGCGTGAGCATCGGGCTCGCGTTCGCGACCCTCGCCGACCGCCTCCACCGCGGCGAGTCGGTGGCGAAGTCGATGATCTTCTTGCCGATGGCGATCTCGTTCGCGGGGGCGTCGATCACCTGGAAGCTGATCTACGACTACCGACCGCAGGGCTTCGGCTCGAACATCGGACTGTTCAACGGGATCATGCTCGGTCTGGGGCAGGAGCCGGTCCGCTGGCTCGACATCGAGCCCTGGAACAACCTGTTGCTGATGGTCATCATGGTCTGGATGCAGACCGGGTTCGCGATGGTCGTGCTATCGGCGGCCATCAAGGCGATCCCCGACGAGATCCTCGAAGCGGCGCGGATCGACGGTGCGTCCGAGTTCCAGGTCTTCCGCCGGATCGTCGTCCCGAGCATCCTGCCCACGATCGCGGTGGTCACCACGTACATGGTGATCAACGCGATGAAGGTCTTCGACATCGTCTTCGTGATGGGCAGTCCGGAGACGCGCGGGACCGAGGTGATCGCGGAACGGATGATCGACTGGTTCTTCATCAACAACAACGACGGGCGGGGCGCCGCCATCGCCGTGATCCTGTTCATCGCGATCGTCCCCGTGATGATCGTGAACATCCGTCGGTTCCGCGAGGAGGAGGCGATCCGGTGAGCGCGACGACCGTCCCGCCGTCCTCGAGACCCATCCCGGTCCGCGGACGCGGCCTGGAGCCCCGCGGCGGGAGCTGGTTCGTCCGGATCGCGGTGATCGCGATCGTGATCCTCTGGCTGATCCCCTCCCTCGGCGTGCTGATCACGTCGTTCCGACCCGAGGAGCTCGTCGACTCGAGCGGATGGTGGACGGTGTTCTCGGACCCCTTCGGCGCCGCGCAGTGGACCCTCGCGAACTACCGGCTCGCCCTGGACGCGGGCGGCCTCGGGAACGCTTTCCTGAACAGTCTCGCCGTCGCCATCCCGGCGACCGTCATCCCGATCGCGATCGCGGCGTTCGCCGCCTACGCGTTCTCATGGATGGACTTCCGCGGTCGCTACGTGATGTTCGTGGCCGTGGTGGCGCTGCTGGTCGTGCCGCTGCAGATGGCCCTGATCCCGATCCTGCGCCTGTACAACAACGGCGCGATCGTCGGAGGTCGCTACATCTTCCCGGACCTGGATCTCGTGGGAACCTTCCTCGGCGTCTGGCTGGCGCACACGGGCTTCGGCCTCCCCCTCGCCGTGTACCTCCTCCGGAACTACATCGGTTCGCTGCCGTCGTCGATCATCGAGTCGGCGAAGATCGACGGGGCCGACCACTTCACGATCTTCTGGCGCCTGATCATCCCGCTCTCGGTTCCGGCCCTCGCCGCGTTCGCGATCTTCCAGTTCCTCTGGGTCTGGAACGACCTCCTCGTCGCCTACGTCTTCTTGGGGGGCACGGCGGAGAACCGGGTCCTTACGATCGCCCTCTCGAACCTCGTGGGTGGACGCGGCGAGAACTGGCACCTGCTCACCGCGGCGGCGTTCATCTCGATGTCGTTGCCGCTGGTGGTCTTCTTCGCGCTCCAGAAGTACTTCGTTCGGGGGCTCACCGCGGGCGCCGTCAAGGGCTGACCGGATGGTCCCTTCCCAGGCACCGTCCTCCGTCCCGGTCGACCCGGTCGCTCCGCGCCGGAAGTGGCGAGCGATCACGATCGCCAGCCTTCTGCTCCTACCGGCCTATCTGGGCATCGTCGTGGGCTTGGTGGCCGTCGCGTCGGACCGTTCGGACGCACCGCCCGCAGGACCTCCCATCGCCTTCGGGCTGGGACTCGTGCCGTTCGTCTTCGTCGCGCTGGCCTTCCTCTCATCGCATCCGCGCGCACCGGGAGCCGCGGCGAAGGCGATGGGCCTCTCGCTGCTCGTGGGGATCCCTATCGCCGCGCTCGTGCCGGACGTCGTGACCGGGCTCGTGGCGGGGATCGGGGCGGGCGGGGCGGTCGCGCTCCGGCCCGAGCCGAACAGCTCCTGGAAGGCCCGAGCGATCGGGGTGGCGGCCGTGTCCGTCTACGCCGCCGTGATGGTCCGCGTCGTGCCCGACGTCACCGTGCTGCTGGCACCCACGCTGCCGTTCACCGCCCTCGGCGTCGCCGACCACCTGGCCGAGATCCGGCGCCTGCGGACGGAGCGCCCCGCGGTCCCCGGCCGGCCTTGACCCGCTTCGGCCGGTTCGACGACGAGGCCCGCGAGTACGTCATCACGCGCCCCGACACCCCGCTGCCATGGATCAACTACCTGGGCAGCGAAGGATTCTTCGGGATCATCTCGAACACGGCCGGCGGGTACGCCTTCTTCCGAGACGCCCGGCTCCGCCGGCTCACACGCTTCCGCTACCACGCGCCGGGGGACGGCGGCGGCCGGTTCCTGTACCTGCGCGACGCCGAGACCGGTGACGCGTGGTGCCCCGCATGGCAGCCGGCACGGATCGACGTCGACGACTTCCGGTGCCGGCACGGCCTCGGCTACAGCGTGATCGGCTCTTCCCGGCAGGGGATCGACGTCGAGACGCGCTACCTCGTGCCGCTCGGGGAGACGCTCGAGCTCTGGCGCACACGCGTGCGGAACGACCGCGATCGCGCCGCGTCGCTGTCGCTCTTCGCCGCCGTCGAGTTCTGTCTCTGGGACGCGTGGGACGACCAGACGAACTATCAGCGCAACCTGTCGACCGGCGAGGTCCACTCCGAGGACGGTGTGATCTACCACACGACCGAGTACCGGGAGCGCCGGGACCACGTGGCGTACCTCGCATGCTCCGCGCCCGTGGCGAGCTCCGACACGAGCCGCGACGCGTTCCTCGGCCCGTACCGGGGGTGGGATCGGCCGGAGGCGGTCGAGCGGGGGCGCTGCACCGGCTCGATCGCGCACGGCTGGTTCCCGATCGCCGCGCATCAGGTGGACCTCTCGCTCGGTCCGGGCGAGGTCCGCGACGTGGTGTTCCTCCTCGGCTACGCGGAGAACCGGCCCGACGCCAAGTTCGCCGCGGACGGAGGCATCTCGACGAGGCGGATCCGGCCGACGATCGATCGCTACCTCGATCCAGGCGCGGCCGACGCGGCGTTCGACGAACTTCGGGGCCGATGGGAGGAGACGCTGGGGCATCTCCGCGTGGGGACGCCGAACGAGCACGTCGATCGGATCGTGAACGTGTGGAACCCCTACCAGTGCATGGCGACGTTCAACCTGTCGAGGTCCGCCTCGCTCTTCGACACGGGCATCGGCCGCGGCATCGGGTTCCGTGACTCCTGCCAGGACATCCTCGGCTTCGTGCACCTGGCGCCCCAACGGGCGCGCGAGCGGCTCCTCGACCTGGCCGCGACCCAGCTCCCGACCGGCGGCGCGTGGCATCAGTACCAGCCGCTCACGAAGCGCGGGAACGACGCGATCGGCTCGGGGTTCAACGACGATCCGCTCTGGCTGGTCCTGGCGGTCGCGGCGTACGCGAAGGAGACCGGCGACCTGGACGTCCTCGACGAGACGGTCCCGTACGACAACGAGCCCGGATCGGAAACGCCCCTGTACGAACACCTGCGGCGCGCGACCGGCTACACGCTTGACCGGTTGGGGCCCCACGGATTGCCGTTGATCGGTCGCGCGGACTGGAACGACTGCCTGAACCTGAACGCGTTCTCCGAGGAGCCGGGCGAGTCCTTCCAGACGGTCGCCCAGCGAGAGGGTGGCGTGGCGGAGTCGGTGTTCATCGCCGGTCAGTTCGTGCTCGCGGCGCAGGAGCTGGCGAGGCTGGCGGACCTCCGCGGCCTGGCCGAGGACGCCGCCGCGGACCGGGCCGCCGCGGACCGGATGGTCCGGGCGATCGATGCGCACGGGTGGGACGGCGGTTGGTTCCTCCGCGCGTACGACCATCACGGCGACCCCGTCGGGTCGTCGGGGAGCGACGAGGGACAGCTCTGGATCGAGCCGCAGGGGATCTGCGTGATGGCCGGCATCGGCATCGATGACGGGCGAGCGGAGCGGGCGCTCGACGCGGTCGCCGAGCGGCTCGGCACACCCCATGGCCTCGTGCTCCTCGATCCGGCGTACTCCCGGTACCACGTGGAGCTCGGCGAGATCAGCTCCTACCCCCCCGGCTACAAGGAGAACGGCGGGGTCTTCAGCCATACGAACCCGTGGATCGCGATCGCTGAGGCCCGCCTCGGCCGGGGCGATCGCGCGTTCGAGCACTACCTCTGGATCAACCCCTCCGCGCGCGAGGACGTCTCGGAGGTCCATCGGTGC
>DASQTT010000011.1:0-6907 GCA_035641735.1 Actinomycetota bacterium
CCGCCATCGCCATCCCTAGAGCCCGGTGACGACGAACCAGGCGCCGCCGGGCGACGTCACGAACACGATCGGGGCGAAGCACGGCTCCGGCAGCGCGATCGTCGCCTCGATGCTCGAGTCGCCGGCCGAACTCGCCGGGAAGAGCCCCGTCGACACGTTCGAGACGTCCGCCGCTCCGGCCGCGTCGATCGTCTGACAGCTCACGATCGCCCTGAAGTTCGGGATCGGGTTCGTGCCCTGCAACGCCTCGGGCACCGGCTCCTCGCTCGCGAGACCCGACCCTTCCACCACCACCTCGAGCGTCCCGTCCGCTCGCAGCTCCCCGCGACCCTCGTCGATCGCCCACGGCAGGCCCCCGCCCGGGACGCCCCGGATCGGGTTCGCCGTTCCGACGTAGGGCCCCACCACCGCGGCCATCGTGTCGAACGCGAGCACCTTCGGCACCACCGCCGACCCCGCCTATGGCGAGAGCGTGACGAGGCCGGGGACCACGAGCGCCGCCGCCAGCGTGATCCGCTTCATGCGCCTTCCCCTTCCGCTCCGAACCTCGGAGGCAATACGGATGGGGGCAGCTCGCGGGGTTCGGCTCAGACCTCGGTCTCGGTGTGCGAGTAGTACTCGTAGGCGGACATCGCCTTTCCTGAGCCGGAGCGCCACTCGCGCTCCTCCTCCGGCAGCTTCCCGAGCGACTTCGCCATCGCTCGTACGTGCTCGGCGACCGAGCCGCAGCAGGAGCCGATGTACCGGACGCCGGCTTCCCTGGCCTCCTCCGCGAACCGGGCCATCTCCCCCCGCGCGAGCGTCATCGGCGTGAGCGCGTACGGGAACTCAGGGCCCGAGGTGAAGTCCGGCTGCTCCTCGCTCGTCCGGTAGGCCACCGGCTGGGACGCGACCGGGACCGACCCGCCGAGCGCCTCGACCATCTCGACCGCGATCGGAAGCTGTTGCGCCGGCCCGTTCAGGCAGTTCACGCCGACGACATCCGCGCCCGCGCCGGCGAGCTTCTTCGCCGCCTCGCCCGGCCCGTCGCCCTCGTAGGCCTTCGCGGGCAACGTCTCGAAGGACATCGTCACCATCACCGGCAGTCCCGTCGACTTCGCCCGCTCCACGAACAGCAGCGCCTCGCCGAGGTAGGAGAACGTCTCCCCGATCCAGAAGTCCGGCGGACCCGCGTCCACCTGGTCCTGGAGCTGCCGATCGAACAGCCCGCGGACGTGGTCGGCGCTGCCCGCGTCCGCGGGGTCGTAGGCCCACGTGAGCGAGAGGTTGCCCGCGACGAGGGCGTCTCCCTGCGCGGCGACCTCGCGCGCCACCCGCACCGCCGTCCGGTTGATCTCGTCCACCGTGCCTTCGAGCCCGACGGTCGCGAGCTTGTCGTCGCTCGCGTAGAAGGTCATCGTCTGCAGGACCTCGGCCCCGGCCCGCAGGAACTCGCGATGGAGCTCGGCGAGCGCCTCGGGATGCTCGATCACCACCTCGGGCGTGAACGGCCCCGCCTGCACGTAGCCGCGCTTCTCGAGCTCCAGCAGGTAGCCGCCGTCTCCAAGGACGGGTCCGTCGGCCAGGCGTTCCAGCAGCCCCTTCGGCATCGCGATCGCCTCCTGCGAGCGTGAGGGGCGGAGTCTAGGTCGCGGACCTTCCCTCCGGTCTCGCCGAGGGACGACCCTCGGTCACCGTCGGCGCGCGTGGTCGGAGCGTCCCACGCCGAGCAGGCGTCCGTGCTTCGCCAGCAGCTTCGGCAGGATCTCGCCGAGCTGGGACCCGAGCCCACGGGAGAGCGCCGTGGCGATCGCACAGTCGACGTCCACCGGGCGACACTGCCGGCGTCCGATAGCGAGGGGCGGCCCCGACGAGCCGATCACCGGCAGGGCCGGAGAGGCCGCGCCGGACGACCGCTCGAACACGGCGGAGACGTCGAGGTCGCCGCGCGCCGTCAGCCGGCAGGTGGGCGCGGCCCCGGCCGAGGCGCAATCCCCGGTCCATCGGATGAGCCGCGTGCCCGGACCTGCGCTCGCGCGGAGCGTGATCGACGCACCCGGGTTCGCGAGCCGCGTGCAACGCGCTCGGCCCGCGCCGCAGTCGACCATCGGACCGAAGATCGCGCCGCCGGTGGCGGGTGTCACCGAGATCATCGAGATCGTGCTGCTCGCGATGTCCCGGCCCCCGAACCAGTCGAGGTCCACCGGTCCGCGGATGCCCGGCACGCGGCCGGTCGCCGACCACTGCCAGAAGGTCCAGCCCTGTCCGCCCCAGCCCCTGCCGGGCACGTCGGGACGCCGGACGTCCCAGTGCGCCACCCAATGCGGGTAGCCGTGGCGTCCGAACCACCCGGTGTTGCCCATGTAACGGCTCCAGAAGTAGTTCCCGGAGTAGATCATCGCTCGCAGTCCGGTCGCTTCGCGGACGCGAGTGAGCCAGCGCTTGGCCCATCGCCAGAGCTGCTGCCGGCTCAAGCCGCCGGAGTCTTCGATGTCGAGCACCGGTAGGACGTCGCCGGGGGCGTTGCGCGCGACGCGGAGGAAATGGTTCGCCTCGGCCCTGGCATCCCAGCGGGCGCGCCCGGGCTTCGCGTAGTGGTACGCGCCCACGACGACCCCGTGCGCGGACGCACCCGCAACGTTCCGCCGATACCGGTCGTCGACGTACTCGTTGCCGAGGCTCGCACGCACGATCGCGAATCGGACGCGAGACCTTCCGACCTGGCTCCAGTCGATCCGGCGTTGATAGGTCGAGACATCGATGCCCGGGATCCGAGGTCCCTGAGCAGCTGCAGGCGCTGCCGGGACGATCGCCACGACCGTCGGAACCAGCAGCACTGCCGCAACGGCACGTCGTCGTACGCGCCGAACCAACCCAACCAGGAGTCCCACCCCCTCGAACGCACTTCACCGACCCGTGGGCCGCACGATATGCGCGGCGCACGACTTCTCTGGGAGGTTGTCGGCGGGGATCAGCCCGCCTTGAGATGCCACCCCGAGAGCCAAGTGCCGCAGCGCATCAGAAGGGGCAGATCCAGGCGATCCCCGATCAATCCCCCCGTGCGGGACCGCCTGACGTGAGAAACCGCCGGAACCCGAGGGCTCCAGCGGTTTCTCGAGGCGGAAGATACGACGCCCCCGGCGAGCCTGTCAACTCCGAACGAGGCGTTCTACGATCGGGCCGCATGGAGCTCGGCCGCCCACGCCGCGACGTCGGCCGGGGGCAGGAAGTTCAGGACGCGATCCCGAGGGACGCCGGCGAGCGCCGCGATGGCCAGCCCGAAGGGCAGGAACTCGAACTCGATCGAGACGTGGGCGTCGCTCCCGATCGAGTACCAGCGGACGCCTGCGGCGACCGCGACGCGCGCCAGCTCGACGCTCAGGTCCTGCCTGGCGGGCGTGGCGTCGATCTCGACGGCCTTGCCCAGGGCCGCGGCTTCGGCGAAGACCCTCGGCCAGTCGGCGGAGAGGCCGACGCGGCGCCCGTACATCCGCGCCTTCGGGTGCGCCAGCACGTGGACGGACGGCTCGCGGAGCGCGGCGAGGTACCGCTCCGTCTCGTCGCCCGTGACCCGCAGCTTCGAATGGAAGGCACCGAGCACCAGGTCGAGCGGCGCGAGCGCCTCCGGCGGCATGTCGGGCGAGCCGTCGGGGAAGACGTCCATCTCGATCGAGCGCAGGACCCGGAACGTCGTGCCCTCGGCTTCGAGCTCGGCGTTCAACGCGTCGATCCGGCGGCCCTGCTCGGCGAGTCGCGCCTCGTCCATCCCGTTCGCGATCTTGAGGCTCTTCGAGTGATCGGTGATCGCCACCGCGGTCCGGCCGAGACCGCGGGCGACCGCCGCCGCCTCCGGCAGCGGCAGCGCTCCGTCGCTGTCGGTCGTGTGGACCTGGAGATCCGCGCACGGATCCCGTTCCCAGTCGGGGTGCTCGGCGAGGGCGCGCCGCACATCCGCGAAGGTGAGGAACCCCTCGCGCGTCGGATCCGGCTCGGCGACGCCGGGCGGGTCGTCGAGCCATGCGTGGATCCGCGCCGCGACCCAGGGCCCGACGGCTCGAAGCTCCGTGAGCGATCGGCCCGCGGCGGCCACGTCGGCGGCCTCCTCCGGCCACTGCCGGGCGGCCCGTCCCGCGCGATGCAGCGCGCGCCGTCGATGCGCGGTCTCCTCGTCCCCGGCCCGCCACAGGAGCTCGGAGAGCTCGGCGTTCGAGAGCAGCGGCCGGTCCATCGACCAACCGTACCGAGCGCCGGAGCTCAGTCGTCGCGGCGGCGCTCGTAGCGGACGCCGAACCAGCGCCCGTCCTCGTCCTCTCCCTCGAACCGCTCGATCAAGCGCATCCCCACGTGCTCGGCGACGCGGATCGACGCGGCGTTGTCGGCGCTGGCGTAGGCGCGGACCACGTCGGCGCCGAGCGTCGTGAAGGCGTAGTCCACCAGGGCGCGTACCGCCTCGGTGGCGTAGCCCCGTCCCTGGAAGGCCGGATCGATCGTGTAGCCGACCTTGAGCACCCCCGGCTCGCCGTCGGCCGGGCTCAAGCCCACGTCGCCGACCAACCGGCCTCCGTCGCGCTCCTCGACGCTGAACTGGACCCAGCCCCCCGTCTCGCCGGGTGCGCGCCGGGACATCTCCTCGATGTCGGCCCGGACCGCGCCGGGGTCCGTGCGTTCCCAGCCCTGCTGCCGATTGACGTCCGGGTCGCTCCGGTACCGCGAGATCGCCTCGGCGTCGTCGGGCTGCGATCGCCGCAGTCGCAGACGCTCGGTGACGATCGGCTCGAACCCGGCGTCGACGCGCATCCCGCAAGCGTACCCAGCGGCTCGTGGCCGCCCCGGCTACGCTGCCCGGCGAGCCGACGAAGGAGGATCCACCGATGGAGCCATGGTCGTTCCCCGCCCGCGGGCGGTTCGACGAGCACACGATCGCCAGCGAGGCGCTTCGGGGGAACCCGCTCGGCGACCCCCACGAGCGACCGGTCTGGGTCTACGTCCCGCCCGGCTACGACGAGGACGCCGGGCGGCGCTATCCGTCGATCTACATGATCCAGGGACTCACCGGCCAGCTCGACATGTGGCGCAACCGCTCCCCGTTCCGGCGGAACTTCCCCGAGCTCGCCGACGAGCTCTTCGCTCGCGAGGAGGCCCCACCGGCGGTCGTCGTCTGGGTGGACGCCTGGACCTCCCTCGGCGGCAGCCAGTTCCTCGATTCGCCCGGCACCGGCAACTACCTCACGTACCTCTGCGAAGAGATCGTCCCCTTCGTCGACGAGCGCTACCGCACGATCGCCGACCGGAACCACCGAGGGATCGCGGGCAAGTCCAGCGGCGGCTACGGCGCGATGGTCGTGCCGATGCTCCGTCCCGAGCTGTGGGGCGGCCTGGCGACGCATGCCGGCGACGCGCTCTTCGAGGTGTGCTATCTCCCGGAGTTCCGGGAGTCGGTCCGTGCCCTCCGCAACGACTACGACGGCTCGTACGAGAACTTCTGGAAGGACTTCCGCAACCGGCCCGCGCTCTCGAAGGACAGCGACGGGCACCTGATGAACGACTGGTGCATGGCCGCCTGTTACTCGGCCGATCCGGACGGCACCATCCACCTTCCTTTCGACCCCGCGACGGGTGAGCTGATCCCAGACGTCTGGGAGCGGTGGCTCGAGAAGGATCCGGTCCGGATGGTGCCCGATCACGCCGAGACGCTCCGCTCGATGCGTGCGATCTACATCGATGCCGGGAAGCGGGACGAGTTCTACCTCGACCTCGGCGCCGAGGCGTTCCGCCGTGCGCTCGAGGAGATCGGCGGCACGGACGTGTCCTTCGAGCTCTTCGACGCGACGCACATGTCGATCGAGTACCGGTACCCGATCGCTCTCAAGTACCTCGCGGAGCGGTTGTCCGACTAGGTGACCCCGGCTCCCCGACGCCACGAACAGCGGGTGCGGGCGCGGTGATCACGAACGCGTCGAGCTCGTGACCCTTCAGCGAGAGGTGGCGGCGCTCGAGGCCGTCGGCCGCGAGCGCCGCTCGCACCTCCTCGGTGACGAGCAGCTCGCCGGCGCGGGCCTGCGCGGCGAGGTGCGATGCGACGTTGATCGTGTTGCCGAGCGCCGTGAACTCGCTGTCGAGGCCTCGTGAGACGAAGCCGATGAACGACGGCCCCGTGTGGACACCGGCGCCGAGCGGGAGCCACGGACCCGCCTCCGATCCGTAGCCGGCCTCGCGGAAGAGCGCCTGCGCCGCGTCGACGGCGCGCCGCGCATGGTCGGTTCCGGCCATGAACGGGATGAAGAAGCCGACGACCTCGTCTCCGACGAACTTGTCGAGCAGCGCGTCGTGGTCGAAGAGCGTCCGGGTGGCCACCCCGTAGAACCGCTGCATCACCTGAGTGAACTCGCGATCCCCGAGACGCCGGGCGAGGTCGCTGGACCCGCGAACGTCCGCGAACAGGAACGACACGTTGAGCTCGGAGCCGAGGATCTCGTCGCCCGCCATCCCGGTCACGCAACGGCGGCAGAGGTTCGGGTTCTTCTCCCACGGCAGGTTCGTCTTCGAGACGTGCCGCGCCACCCATCCGCCGGCGCCCGAGAACGGGACGTGGCAGAACCGGCACCGAGGATCGGAGGGGAGGACGCCCAGGGTCCGGCTCGCCCGGTGGATGTTCCGGTGCGTGCCCTCCATGTAGGCACGCCACTCCTCTTCGGGAACCCTGCGGCCCTTACCCACTCGGCGCTCCTTGGGATCGGCTGTCACGATAACGACACGATGGACCGGCTGCTCAGACTTGCGCCCGGGGAGCGGAGGGTGGTGGGCCCGGCCGTCGCGGCCGCCGCGATCGCCGCCGCCGGCCTCACGATCGCGTCGAGCGGTATCGACGCCCTCGTCTTCGATCGCTACGGCGTCGATCGGCTCCCGGTCCTGTACCTCTTGCTCGGCG
>DASQTT010000012.1:0-15027 GCA_035641735.1 Actinomycetota bacterium
TCTCGGTCGACCTGCCGAGCGTGGCGGCTCCGGACGGGCGGTCGGCGTCGGGTGCGGCGGCAGGGACGGTCGACGCTCCCACGCCCACCCACACCGTGCTCTGCATCGACGACAACCCCGCGAACCTCAAGGTGATCGAGCAGCTGCTCGCATCGCGGCCGAACGTCCGCCTGCTCACGGCCATGCAGGGCGGTCTCGGTGTCGACCTCGCACGAACGCACCGGCCCGACGTGGTCCTCCTCGACGTCGGCCTCCCCGACACCTCGGGCCACGACGTGCTGCGCAGGCTCCGTTCGGAGCCCGCGACGAACGGGATCCCGGTGATCGTGGTCAGCGCCGCCGTCTCGGACGGCGAGATCCGGGCCCTGCTGGCGTCCGGCGCCCGGGCGCACGTGCCGAAGCCGATCGACGTGCGGCGATTGCGCGCGCTCCTCGACGAGATCTTCGCGGAGGACGTGTTCGAAGAGCCGATCGAGACGACCGTCGATCGGCGCGGGCCCGCGTCCTGACCCGCTCGCCGAGGGTCCCGTAGCCTGATGCTTCCGCTCCGAGGAGGTTCGGCATGCGTGACGGCGACGGTATCGCGGATCTGCTGCGCGGCGCGCCGCTGATCGACGGCCACAACGACCTCGCCTGGGAGTTGCGGAAGGCCCGCGAGGAGGGCGAGGACCCCGACGTCGGCGGGTCGTCGCCGCGCTTCCACACCGACCTGCCACGCCTGGAAGCCGGCGGGCTGCGCGGACAGTTCTGGTCCGTCTACGTCCCCTCGGACCTCGTCGATCCCCACGCGGCGGTGACGATGACGCTCGACCAGATCGAGACGGTTTTCGGCCTCATGGCCCGGTATCCGGAGCGCCTGGAGCTGGCTCGCACGGCCCACGACGTCGAGCGGATCGCCGGCGCGGGCAAGGTCGCGTCGATGCTCGGCGTCGAGGGCGGGCAGTCGATCGGCAGCTCGCTCGGGGCGCTGCGGATCCTCGCCCGCCTGGGCGCCGGCTACCTGACGCTGACGCACAACGACGACACGCCGTGGGCCGACTCCGCGACCGGTGCACGGGCCCACGGGGGACTGACCACGTTCGGCGAGGAGGTCGTCCGCGAGCTGAATCGGCTCGGGGTGCTGGTCGACCTGTCGCACACGTCCGAGGACACGATGCGACAGGCGATCGAGGTGTCGCGGGCGCCGGTGCTGTTCTCGCACTCGAACGCCCGCGCTCTCTGCGACGTCCCGAGGAACGTCCCCGACGACGTGATCGAGCTCGTCGGCCGCACCGGCGGGACGATCTGCGTCACGTTCGTCCCGTGGTTCCTCACCGCGGAGGGTGCGACCGCCAACGCGGCCGAGTGGGAGGTCACGCGCCGCCTGCGCGCCGAGCACCCCGACGACCCCGAGGCGGTGCGCGCCGCGATGGAGCGCTACGACGAGGAGCAGCCGGTGCCGGCTTCGTCGGTGGCCGACGTGGCCGACCACGTCGATCACATCTGCCGCGTGGCGGGGATCGATCACGTCGGTGTCGGTTCCGACTTCGACGGCTCGCCCGGGATGCCGAAGGGCCTCGAGGACGTCTCCTGCTATCCGGCGCTCTTCGCCGAGCTCGCCGAGCGTGGCTACGCGGACGAGGACCTCGCGAAGGTGGCCGGCCGGAACGTCCTGCGCGTGATGCGAGCGGCGGAAGCCGTCGCGAGCGCTCCGTAGACTGGCCGGTCCCCGACCGCGGAGGCCTCCCCTGGCGACCGAGCCCGACGACCAGACCGTAGCGACCGACGCCGGACGGCCGCTGGCGATCCTGTTCACGGACGTCGAGGGTTCGACCCAGCTGCGCAGCACCGTCGGCGACGCGGCCGCGGACGAGATCCTGAGGATCCACGAGGCGATCGTCCGGGAGCAGATCGCCCGCCACGGCGGCGACGAGGTCCTGTTCATGGGCGACGGGTTCATGGCCTCGTTCCCGACCGTCCCGGAGGCGCTCGAGGGCGCCGTCGGGATCCAGCGCGACCTGGAGGAGCAGTCGAGGACCGACCCCCAGCGGCCGGTGCGCGTGCGGATCGGGATCCACGTGGGCGAGGTGTCCGCGCGACAGGGGACGCTCTACGGCCAGGCCGTCAACGCCGCGTCCAGGATCGCGTCGCACGCGGCCGGGGGCGAGATCCTCGTGTCCGACGACGTCCGGAAGGCCACGGGCACGGCGGCGCACCCGTTCCGTGACCGGGGCCTCTACTGGCTGAAGGGGTTCCCCGAGCGGTGGCGGCTCTACGGTCTCGAGTGGGGTGACGCGGCGTCCGACGTGACGGGGATCGGCCTCGGCCCCGTCGTCGAGCGGGAAGCCGAGATCGCCGATCTGCGCCGGGCGGTCGAGGAGGCGATCGGCGGCCGCGGCGGGCTCGTCCTGATCGCCGGCGCGGCCGGCGAGGGCAAGACGCGACTCACCCAGGAGATCGCAGCCGAGGCCGAACGTCGCGGCATGCGGATCCTCGTCGGGAACTGCGTCGAGCAGGGGTCGATCCCGTACCTCCCGTTCGTCGAGGCCCTCGAAGACGCGTTGGTCGGCACGCGGAGCGCGGCGTCGCTCCGGGCCGCTCTGGGCGACGCCGGGCCGGAGATCGCCCGGATGGCGCCGGCGATCCGCCGGGCGATCCCGGACCTGCCGGCCGCGGTCGACCTCCCGCCCGACCAGGCCCGCCGATTCCTGTGGGTGAGCGTGCAGGAGTTCCTCGAGCGAGCCGGTCGCTCACGCCCGCTGATGCTCGTGCTCGAGGATCTCCACTGGGCGGACGAGTCGACGATCCTCCTCCTCGAGCACCTCGCGACCTCCCTCGCCGAGATGCCGCTGCTGATCCTCGGCACCTACCGGGACGTCGAGGTCGGTCCCACGCATCCCCTCTCCCGAATGATCGGCCAGCTGGCGCGCCGCCGGCTCGTGACGCGCATCTCGCTCGATCCGCTCTCTCGCGACGGCATCGCCGCGCTGATCCGGGGACTGTCCGGGCAGGAGCCGCCGCCGCAGCTCGTGTCCCTGATCGACCGCGAGAGCGAGGGCAACCCGTTCTTCGTCGAGGAGGTGTTCTTGCACCTCCGCGAGTCCGGCAAGCTGCTGGACGAGCAGGGCCGGTTCCGCACCGACGTCAGCGTCGAGGCGTGGGAGGTGCCTGAGAGCGTGCGCCTCGTGATCGAGGAGCGGCTGGCGCGGCTGTCGAAGCCGACCCGCGAGGTCCTCACCGCGGCCGCGACGACGGGCCGCTCGTTCGAGATCGCCGTCGTCGAACGTGTGGCCGGCGTGAAGCGCGACCGGCTGGCGGCGGCGCTCGACGAGGCTGAGGGAGCGATCGTGATCGGGCCGGCCGAGACGGGCGGGGCGCGACACTCCTTCACGCACGAGCTGATCCGTCAGACCTTCCTCGCGTCGACGTCCTCGGTGAAGCGTCAGGTGCTCCACGGCCGTACGGCCGAAGCGATCGAGATCGTGCACGCCGGCGATCTGGGGGAGCATGCGGCCGAGCTCGTCTACCACCTCTCACGATCGGGACCGGGCGCGAGCCGCGCGCGGCTCGTCCGGTACCTGCGGCTGGCGGGCGAGCACGCGGCGCGGGTGTCGGTCTTCGACGATGCAGCGGCGTTCTTCGAGCAGGCCCTGGCGCTCGTCGGCGACGAGGAGCGCGAGGGCCGCGCCGAGCTGCTCGAGCGGATGGCGATCGCCCGCCGCAGCCTCGGGCGCTGGGACGACGCGCTCCGATCGATGCACGAAGCGATGGATCTGTACGAGGGCCTCGGCCGGACCGACGCGATCGGCCGGGTCGGATGGACGATGGTCTACCACCTCGCGTGGGCGGCCCGGTTCCAGGAGGCCGTCGGCGTGGCGCAACGAGCACTGGCGGCGCTCGGCGAGGCGCCGAGCCCCGATCGCGCCCGCATCGCCAGCGCCGCCGCGTGGGTGATGGGCCTGGCCGGCGATCACGCCGGCTCGACCGCGACGTTCGCGCAGGCACGGGAGCTCGTCGAGACGATCGGCGACGAGCGCGCCCTCGCGGACATCCTCCACCTCGAGACGATCCATCACCTGAGCTTCGCCGAGTTCCCCCAAGGGATCGAGTCGGGGCTCCGGGCCGCTAAGGTCTTCGAGGCCGAGGGCGCGCTGTGGGACCTCGCGAGCGTGCTCGCGTTCGTCGGGTACGAGGCCGGCACGATCCCACGTGCGGACGTCGCGACCGAGAACGCCGCCCGTGCCGCGCCGATCGCCGAGCGCCTCGGCCACCTGGGCGCGACGTTCATGACGCTGGCGTCCCGCGCGCGCGTCGACGGGATCGGCGCCGGCGACATCGGCGCGGTGGAGAAGTTCGGCGTCCAGATGGTCGAGGTGTGCGAGCGGGGCGGCCTGCCGTGGCTCTACGCCGGCCACCTCCACATGGGGCTCGCATCGTACTGGCGCGGCGACGACGAGGAGGCCGAGCGCCGACTCCGGCTCGCCGTCGAGCTGGAGCCGGCGGCGGCGTTCGCCGGGCAGAGCGCCTCGATCCTCGCGCTGCACCTCGCGTACGCCGGCCGTGCCGAGGAGGCCGTCCAGGTCGTCGAGTCGCTCCGGCCTGCGTTCCCCGTCTCCGGGCAGGTGAACACGCTCGGCTCGTGGAACGTCCTGTTCGGCTCGATCGAGGCGCTCGCCGTCGCCGGTCGCCGCGACGAGGCGGCCGCGCTCCATCCGCTCGTCGTCGACGCGCTCGAGCACCGCGGCGAGTGGATCACGTTCGACTGCCGCCTCACCCGGACCCGAGCGGCGATCGCCGCGGCCTCTGCCGGCCGTTACGAGGAGGCCGAGGAGGTCTTCCGCTCCGCCCTCGAAGCGGCCGACGAGCTCGATCTGCGGATCGAGGCCGCCGACGTCCGCCGGCTCCTCGCGGGGATGCTCCTCGAGCGCGCCGGCGACGGCGACGCTGCGGAGGCGGGCCGGCTCCTGGACGAGGCATCGGCCTCGTACGCACGGATGGGCATGCTTCGCTTCGAGTCGCTCGCCCGCTCGATGCGGCCCTAGCTACCGGCGGACGATCGCGCGCGCGAGTAGCCAGGCGATCACGCTCGCTCCCACGAGGATCGCGACGACGGCGATCGCGAAGGCGTAGGTCCCTCCGACGGACGGCGGCGGCGTCCCTTCGTCGGACTCGACGACGTACATCAGCAGCGGAGCGCCGATCCCGCCGGCCGTGAGGATCGTCAGCGCCGCGACCGCGGCGAGCGCGATCCGCAGCCGCATCGGTCGCCGCCCGCGGATCGTCGGGCGTTCGACGAGGGCAGCGGGATAGGCGCCGACGGCCAGGGCGACGGCCGCGACTCCCCCGCCGTAGATCGGCATGAACAGCCACGTCAGGTCTCCTTCCAGGGCGTCGACACCGATCACGGCCCCCGGGAGCATCGCGGCGGCGACCACCGCGATCGTGGGGAGGATCCATCCCGGCAGGACCCGGGCCCCGAGCCATGCGGCTCCGAGGACGAGCGTGAGGGCGCCCACGAAACCGATCCGCGGCCACGCCTCGCCCCAGGAGCGGTGGAACGCATAGACGAGCAAGCCTTGGAGGGCGATCACGGCCGTCGCCGCCGCCCAGGCGGCGGCCGGCCGTGATCGCAGGAACGCCGTCGCCAGGGCCACCACCGTGACCACCAGAGCGACGAACGCGAACGCGTTCGGCGGCTCCTCGCGCACCAGCTGGGCCTCGCCGGGGCGGTCCGAGCCGTAGAGGTCCGTCTTCGTCGCGACCTGCACGCCGCTCACGGTGTTCTCCCCGTGGCAGGTGACGGTGAAGAACGGCAGCAGGAAGCAGCCAAGCGCCGCCAGGAGGAAGCCTCGCTGCATCCACCGGGGACGCGGCACCTCCGCCGGCTCGGCAGCGTGCCGACCTACGACGTTCCGATCATGCTCGGCGACGTCGGAACCGAACCCGGCAGCTCCCCTCCCCTCCACGTCGCCTTCCTACCACTGCCGGGCCGCCCGGGGCGAGCGCCGCCCCGCACCTACGGAGGGGCCGTCCCGACGACCGCATACTCGTCCCGTGCCGCCGCTCCGCGTGTCGCGATCCGTCTTGATCCCCGAGGGGGAGCTCCGTTGGCGGTTCAGCCGCTCCTCGGGGCCGGGTGGTCAGTCGGTCAACACGGCCGACTCGCGCGTGCAGCTGAGCTTCGACCTCACCACCACGACGGCGCTGGGACCGATCCAGCGAGCCCGTGCGCTCGAGCGCCTCGACGACCGTCTCGTCGACGGGGTCCTCACGGTCACGGCCTCGGAGGAGCGCTCGCAGTTGCAGAACCGCGAGGCCGCGCGCGAGCGGCTCGCGAAGCTCCTCGCCCCGGCGATCGCGCCGCCGCCTCGGCGGCGGCGCCCCACGCGGCCGACGAAAGCCGCGGTCGAGCGGCGGCTGGCGGAGAAGAAGCGACGGAGCCGCGTGAAGCGGCTCCGTCGCGTCGACGACGAGTGAGGCGACCTAGGCCGGCGGCGTCGGCGGGCGGGTCCGGCCCGGCGCCCAACGGCCGAACCCCTGGCCTTGTGGGATCCGCCATGCGGTGTACACGGCGAACACGACCCATAGGAGGTCGAACCCGCTGAACACGTCGCCGATGATGTCCGTGAACGCGGAGAAGGTGCGGCCGTCGAACACGGAGGCGACGCCGCTGCCGAACTCCTTGTTCACGATCTGCACGAACGCGAAGTACTTCCCGAAGAGGATCCCGACGAGCGCCGCCACCCCGGCGATCACCTGGAGCGGCACGCCGTGCTTCCGCCGAGCCCCGAGCACCACGCCGAACCCCGCCAGCACGCCGATGCCGATCGCCACGATCCCCAGCTCGGTGTCGGTTGCCGCCACCAGGAAGCCCCAGATCAGGCCACCGACGATCGCGCCGATCAGCCCGCCGACCGCGGCCATCGCCAGGTCGCTGCCCGTGAGCGGCTCCGGTGGGGTGGGCACCACGACGCTGCCCTCGTCCTGTGGTTGCACGTCCGGCCTCCTCCGATGGTCGGTGACCTGCTCGTCGGCTCCGAACGATAGCGACCGTTCCTGCGGTTCCCGGTAGCCTGGGCCGCCGACGCGCCGGCTGGACTACGCTGCGGTCTCGATCGGAGAGGGGAACGTGGCGCAGCCGGACGACGACATGTCGGTCGTGGGACGCGGAGCTCGGATCGAGGGCACGCTGACCTCGGCCGGATCGCTCCGGATCTTCGGTCACCTCACCGGTGACATCACCGTCGAAGGCGACGTCTCCGTCGCGGGCGGGAGCGAGGTGCACGCGCACATCAACGCGCGAAGCATCAGCCTGGCCGGTCGGATCAAGGGGAACCTGACGGCCCCGGGGCGGGTGGTCCTCCCGGCGACCAGCCGCGTCGAGGGGGACGTCCGCGCCCAGAGCGTGACCGTGCACGGCGCGATCGACGGCGACGTGATCGCGGAAGAGAACGTCACCCTCGGCAGGGAGGCGCACGTCCTCGGCGACCTGACGTGCCGCTCGCTGGTGGTGGAGGAGGGCGCGTTCTTCGCCGGCCGCTCGGATATGTCCGGCGCGAACTCGTCGCCGGGCCCTCGATCGTCGGCCTGATCTCCGTCTGATTAGGGAGCGGCGGTCCCGGGAACGCCATCCCCATGGAGACCTCCGAGCAGCTCACGGAGGGCGCCGTCGAGGCGTCCGACCTGGCCGAGCTGGTCCGCCGGCCCGGGCCGTACCTGTCCCTCTACCTGAACACGGAATCGCACGTCGAGAACGCCGTGCAGCGGTCCGAGGTCCGCTGGAAGAGCCTTCGAGGCGACCTCGAGCGGCAGGACGTGCCCGAGGCGGTCCTCGACGAGATCGAGGCGATCGTCCCCGACGCCCACCTCGAAGGTGAGTGCCTCGCGGTGATCGCGGACGCGGAGCGGATCCTCCACGTCGAGCACGGGACGGCGGTCGGGCCGAACGACGAGGCGACGTGGGACGCGCTGCCGCGGGTCCTGCCGATCGTTCGGTGGCGACAGTCCGATCCCCCGTACGTCGTGGTCCTGACCGACCGGACCGGCGCGGACCTGTTCGCGGTCGTGCGAGGGCTCCCGGATGTGATCCGCGGCGAGGTCGAAGGCGAGCACGACGTGATCCGGAAGCCGGGCCCCGGTGGGTGGTCCCAACGGCGCTACCAACGGCGGGCGGAAGACAGCTGGGAGCAGAACGCCGAGCAGGTGGCGGAGGAGGTGACGCGTCTCGTCGACGCGATCCGCCCGGCGTTCGTCGCCGTGGCCGGCGACGTTCGAGCGGTGCAGCTGCTGCGCGAGTCGCTGCCGGAACGCGTCGGTCACCTCGTCCACGCGATCGACAAGGAGATCCCCAGGAAGCTCGAGTCGGACGACCCGATCCCGGACGACGTCTGGGCGCTCGTCCACCAGCACGTCCGTGAGGCCGGTGAGCGCCTGCTCGCGAAGTTCGAGGAGGAGCGAGGCCAGCACGACAAGGCCGTCGAGGGGGTGGATGCCGCGGCGAAGGCACTCAGCCGAGCTCAGGTGGCGGTGCTGCTCGTCGCGGAGACCGAGATCGACCGGGAGCTGTCGTTCGGACGCGAGCCGTCCCTCGTCGGCCCCTCGGCCCAGGAGCTGAAGGAGGTCGGTGTGGACGCTCCCGAGCAGGGCGAGGCCCGCGAGGTCCTCGTCCGTGCGGCCCTCGGCACCGGCGCCGCGCTGCGAGTCCTCGACGACGACGCCGGGATCGAGGACGGGGTCGGCGCGCTCCTGCGTTGGTCCACCGCCTGATGGCCCCTGGCGCGCAGCGACGGGAACGTGACATGATGAGCGCCTGCTCTTCGGCCGCCGGTCGTGAGCGACGCGACTCTGGGAGGGGACGCCGTCGATGCAGTTCCGAGGTGAGTCCGTGTCGATCCAGGCTGCGGCCGACCGGGCCGGCGTGGACGTCGCGCAGATCCGACGGTGGGCCGCGATCGACGGCCTCGAGATCCAGCGACGCGGTCACGTCGAAACGGTCATCCTGGACCGCGTGATGGCGCTGTCGGCGTCCGCGCGACGCCGGTCTTCCGGGGGATCACGGGACGCGTTGCGCGCTCGCCTGGCCGACGCAGCCAGCGTCGATAACCCCAGCGTGTCGGGCCTCCAAGAGCTCGCGCGCGATCGCCATCCCCACAAGTAACGCCCCGCCGGCTCAGCCCGGTTGCAGGCGCAGGAACCCGCCCAGATGCTCCGACAGCACGGTCAGAGGAACGCCCGCGCTTCCGCCGACTTCCGCATCGACTCCAGCGCCTGATCGCTGGGCTTGCCGTAGATCTCCCAGCCTCGGGGTTCGATGTACCGATATGCGGCGGCGACCCGCTCGTCGACGCCCTCGAAGTGTGCGTCCATCGAGTCCGCGTCGGGGAAGGCATGGAGGAACGAGATCTCGGATCCCTGCTCGTCGAGGTACGAGAGGAAGAGAACGGTTCGAGGCTTCTGTTCGCGGAGGCGCTCGATGACGTCCTCCGAGAGCTGCCTCAGGTCCGCGAGTGCTCCCTCCTTGATCCCGAAGCGACTGATGAAGACCACCGGCTCCGGCACAAGACCACCTCCGTCCAGGGAGCCTAGGTGAGCCGGTTTCACCGCGCGAACCGCCGGGAAAGGGGCAACAGGACAGCGAGAGAGGATCGATGATGGCGGGATCCGCGACCGTTCGACGGAGGACGTTGATCTCCTCGCCGCGATCGCGATCGGCCTCGGTACCGTCGGGACCCCGACTCAGGCCGCCGCGCCGCCGCTGCCCGAGAGCATCGCCTCGATCGGGGACTCGATCACACGGGCGACGAACGCTTGCTGCTTCTACGGCGACCATCCGAGCCAGTCCTGGAGCACCGGCGGCAACCCGATCGGGCCGGTCCGGAGCCACTACGAGCGTCTGCTCGGCGCGAACCCAGCGATCGCGAACAACTCGTTCAACGACGCCCGAGCCGGCGCGAGGATGGAGGAGGCCGACGACCAGGCGGCCGTCGCCGTCTCGCAGGGCGCCGACTACGTCACGATCCTGATCGGCGCGAACGATGCTTGCACGTCCTCGCGGTCCACGATGACGCCGGTACCCGACTTCCGTGTGCAGTTCCGGGCGGCGATGGAGACGCTCACGACAGGCCTCCCGGACAGCCACGTGTTCGTCGCGAGCATCCCGAACATCCGGCGGCTGTGGCGGCTGTTCCGCGATGATCCGATCGCGCGCCTCGTGTGGAGCGGAGCACGGATCTGTCAGTCGATGCTGTCGCCGACGAACACGGCCGCGGACCGCCGCGCGGTGCATGAGCGGGTGCAGCGGTTCAACGCGGTGTTGGCGGAGGTGTGCGCCCTCTACGCGAGCTGCCGGTACGACGGCGGAGCCGTCTTCTCCTTCCCCTTCGAGCGCGACCACGTGAGCCGTCTGGACTACTTCCATCCTGACCTCGACGGTCAGGCGGCGCTCGCGGACATCATGTGGGCGCGCTCGTGGTGGCCGGACGTGGCGTAACGGATCTCAGCTGGGCGCCGCCCTCCACGAAGGCTCCGCAGGCCTAGGAATCCGCTGGTCATGCGGGCCATAATCCGCCGATGGGGACCGAGGGGCTGACATCCGAAGGCGTGGAGAACGCCCAGATCCGGACGTTCCTCATCGCCGACGTCCGCGGGCACACCGTCTTCACCCAGGAGCAAGGGGACGAGGCGGCCGCCGCGCTCGCCGGCAAGTTCGCCGCGGTCGCGCGGGCGGCCGTCGAGGCTCGTGGCGGCGTGGTCGTCGAGCTCCGCGGGGACGAGGCCCTCGCCGTCTTCGACTCGGCCCGTCAGGCGATCCGCGCGTCGGTCGAGCTGCAGCGGCGGTTCGTCGATGAGACCGTCGCCGACCCGACGCTCCCGCTTCCCGTCGGGATCGGCCTCGACGCCGGCGAGGCCGTGCCCGTGGACGGCGGGTACCGCGGCGGCGCGCTCAACCTCGCGGCGCGGCTGTGCAGCATCGCCGGCCCCGCGGAGATCCTCGCGAGCCCCGCGGTGACACACCTCGCCAGGAAAGTGGACGGGGTGACGTACGTCGACCGCGGTGAGGTTCGACTGAAGGGGCTCGCCGACACCGTCCGGGTCGTCCGTCTCCGCGCCGAAGCGCAGGACGCCGCCGACGACATGGCGTTCCGGCGCGCCCTCGGCTCGGCGGCCGTTCGCCTCACACCCGCCGTCCCCGGCGAGATCACCGCGAATCCCTACAAGGGTCTCCGGGCGTTCGAGGAGGGCGACGCCGCGGACTTCTTCGGTCGCGAAGAGCTCGTCGAGCAGCTCGTGAAGCGACTGGGACAGACCCGATTCCTGGCGGTCGTCGGACCGAGCGGGAGCGGGAAGTCCTCGGTGGTGCGCGCCGGACTGCTGCCGGCGATCCGGCGCGGCGATATCCCCGCGTCAGAGGGCTGGCGGATCGCCGACATGTTCCCCGGCGCACACCCGCTGGATGGGCTCGAGGCCGCGCTCCTCAGGGCCGCTCCCGGCCCGCCGTCCGGCCTGATGGACCAGCTCGAGCGCGACGAGCACGGGTTGCACCGGGCGGTCCTTCGACTCTTGCCGTCCGACGGGTCGGAGCTCGTGCTCCTGATCGACCAGTTCGAGGAGGTCTTCACGCTCGTCGAGGACGAGGCGGTGCGCACGCACTTCCTGGGATCCCTCGAGGCGGCCGCCACTGATCCGCGCAGTCGGCTGCGCATCGTCGCCACGCTCCGCGCCGACTTCTACGACCGGCCGCTCCTGTATCGGGGGTTCGCGGAGCTGTTCAAGTCGCGCGTGGAGGCCGTGGTCCCGCTCTCCCCGGACGAGCTCGAGCGAGCGATCTCCGGACCCGCGGGGCGGGTCGATGTCTCGCTCGAACCGGGCCTCGTCGCGGCGATGCTGGCCGACGTCGCCGAGGAGCCCGGGGCGCTTCCATTGATGGAGTACGCGCTGACCGAACTCTTCGAACGCCGCGACAGCCGAACGCTTTTCCTCGAGGCCTACCGCGAGATCGGCGGCGTCTCGGGGGCGCTCGGGCGCCGAGCCGAGGAACTCTACGCGGACCTTGACGATGCGGGCAAGGAGGCCTCGCGCCAACTGTTCTTGCGGCTCGTGGCGCTCGGGGAGGGGGCCGAGGACACGCGGCGCCGCGTGCCTCGTTCGGAGGTCGCGTCGCTCGACGTCGACCAGAAGGCGATGACCACGGTGCTCGACGCGTTCGGCGCGTCGCGGCAGCTCTCGTTCGACCGGGACGCGCGGACGGGCGAACCCACGATCGAGCTGGCGCACGAGGCGATGCTCACGGCGTGGCCGCGACTGCATCGGTGGATCGACGCAGCGCGCGAGGACCTACGGACCGAGCGCAGGGTCGCGGCGGCGACGCGCGAGTGGATCGAGTCCGACCGCGATCCGTCGTTCCTCCTGGGTGGCTCCCGGCTGGAGCAGGCAGAGACGTGGCGGGAAGGTTCGAAGATCGCCCTCACGCCGGAGGAGCGCGAGTACCTCGCTATCTCGCGCCAGCAGGAGGACGCTCGCCGGGCGCATGAGGAGGAGCTCGAACGCCGTTCGTTCCGCCGCCTTCGCGCACTCGTGGCGGTCCTCGCGGCGGCCGCGCTCGTCGCGCTTGGCCTCACGGTGTTCGCGATGAACGAGCGCGGCCGCGCCGAGCGGGAGGAACGGAACGCATTCGCACGCGAGCTGGCCGCCGCGTCGGTCGCGAACGCGGACGTCGACCCCGAACGCAGCATCTTGCTGGCCCTCGAGGCCATCGATCTCACCCGTTCGACGGACGGCTCGGTGCTGCCGGAAGCCGAGGAGGCGCTGCACCAGGCGGTCACATCTTCCCGGATCGTGCTGACCGAGCGCGATGTCGGCGGAGCCCTCGACTGGAGCCCCGACGGCGTGTTCGTGACCGAAGGACCGGAGAACACGGGGACGATCGACATCCGGGATGCGGCGACGGGCGAGAGCGTCCGGTCGTGGAAGGGTCACAACGACGTGAACGACGTGCGGTTCTCCCCGGACGGCTCGCTGTTGGTCACGTCCGGCGACGACGGCTCGCTCAAGGTGTGGGATCCCGTCGACGGTGGGTCCGTCTCCACGATCTCGAACGAGGTGGGGGCGGGGCCGGTCTACGGTCAGTCCTTCGATGAGGACGGGTCCCTGGTGGCGGCCTCGTGGATCGAGGAGGGTGTCGTGCGGATCGCCGACCCGCTGACGGGGGAAGTGCTCCAGACGATCGCCGGCTTGACCTTGGGCCCCTTCGACACGGCGCTCAGCCCCGACGGCGAACGCGTGGCCGTCGGGATGATCGGCTGGGACGAGGCTCGTGTCTACGACGTCGCCACCGCGGAGCTCATCTTCGTCCTGCCAGAGCACCGCTATTCCGTGCACGCCGTGTCCTGGAGCCCGGACGGGCGGTGGATCGCGACCGGATCGGGCGACTCGTCGGTGCGGGTGTGGGACGCGAAGACCGGGAAGCTCGAGCGGCGGCTCCTCGGGCACACCGGCGTGGTGAACTCCGTTGACTGGGCCGGCGACTCCAGGCGGATCGTCTCGGGCGGGAGCGACGGAACGGCGCACGTGTGGGAGTTCTCCGAGACCGTGGGACGGCAAGTGCTCAGCCTCGCCGCGCAGCAGACGCAGTCGGGGACGAGTGCGGCGTTCTCGCCGGACGGGGAATACGTGATCACCGGCGACCTTGGCATCAGCGCCATCAAGATCTGGGACGTGTCGCTGCAGGGCGACGCCGAGATCGTGAACCTGCCGACCGACCGCCTCGCGCCCGTCGACGTCGAGTACGTGTCGGAAGGCCGGATCGCCTCGTCACACCAGGACGGAGCCGTGTCGATCTGGAGGACGGACGGAACGCTGGCCCTCACGGTCGGTCCGGGAGGCGGCCCCGGGGAGCCGGTCTGGAGGATCGCCGCGACGGCCGATGGGGATCGGATCGCAACGGTTCGCAACTTCGGAGGGATCGTGTCGGCATGGGACGCGGACTCAGGAGCCCGGGTCTTCGAGGAGCAGGTTGAGACGAGTGACCAGTTGTTGGCGATCGATTGGAGCCCCGACGGACGCGAGCTCGCGGCGGGGGGCGGCGACGGCTCCGTGACGATCCTCGACGCTGAGGGAGAGGAGATCGGGGTCCTGGAGGAGCCCCCCTCCGCCTACGTCAACGCGCTGGCGTTCGCCCCGGACGGCCGGTCGATCGCGGTTGCCACGGGGAACGATGAGGAGCCCTTGAAGAGCCATGTTTCGATCTGGGACTGGGAGCGAGAGGAGATCGCGCTGACGATCAACGTCCACGACGGGAGCGCGATCGAGTTCGACCCGACGGGAACGACGTTCGCCGTCGGGCGCCGGAACGGCACAGTCGAGCTCCATGGCGCCGGCGCGGGCGAGCTGATCCGGGAGTTCAAGGCGCATTCCGGCACGGTAGGCGACCTCGCGTTCAGCGCCGACGGGACCCGCATCGCGACGGCGGGAGAGGATGCCAGCGTCGCCATCTTCGATGCGCGAACGGGTGAGCGGCAGCTCGTCCTTCGAGGACACGGATACCTCGTGTCGGGCCTCGACTTCAGCCCCGACGGGCGCCGGCTGGTGACGACCGCCCCGGACGGCGTCGTCCGGGTCTGGACCCTCGACCTCGACGAGCTGATCGAGATCGCCCGAGGGAAGGTGACGCGGGATCTGACGGACGACGAGTGCCGCCAGTACCTGCGCCTCCCCGAGGGCTGTGGATGACGGCCGGAGGGTGACACCGAGAGGGGAGTCCGATCCGGGATCGGACTCTTTCAGGCGTTCCCAACCTTGCGCTCCCTGGCGGCGACGGGTACTATGCCGCGCATGGTACCGTCGCAGGGCCAGGGCACGACGCTCACAGCCCAACTCCGGCGCGGCGTCCTCGAGTACTGCGTCCTCGCACTCCTCCAGTCCGAGGAGCGCTACGCGTTCGACCTGGTGCGGGACCTCGCGCAGCTCGACGGCATGGTGATCAGCGAGGGGACGATCTACCCGATGCTCGCCCGGATGCGCCGGGACGGCACCGTCGAAACGACGTGGCGG
>DASQTT010000013.1:0-7632 GCA_035641735.1 Actinomycetota bacterium
CATCAAGCTCGCGATCTCCGAGTCCTGGGCCACGGCACGCATCGCCCGTCCGGGCCGCGTCCGGGAGACGAAGAGCTGCAGCGCGACCATCGAGAGCACCGCCGTGATCAGGACGAGGAGCTGGACCTTCGTGAGCGGCACGCCGAAGACCGTGACGCTTCCGGCGAGGGCCCGGGGCTTCGGATAGCCGTACGGCTGCGGTCCGAAGAAGCCGCGGAAGACGTTCTGGAGGAAGATCGACGCTCCGATCGCCGTGATCAGCGGCACCAGTCGGGGGGCGTTCCGGAGGGGCCGGTAGGCCAGACGTTCGAGGAGGACGGCCGTCCCCACCGAGATCGCCGACGCGATCACCGTCAGGAGCAGCACGGCCACCACCGGGTTCCGGTTCAGGAACCCGGACGCCGCGAACGCGTCCGCGAAGAAGAACGATCCGAACGCCCCGGCCATGAAGACCTCGCCGTGCGCGAAGTTGATCATGCGGAGGATCCCGTAGACCAGGCTGTAGCCGAGGGCGATCATCGCGTAGATCGCACCCTGCGCGATCCCCTCGACGAAGAAGTCGAGCCACGCGTCGCCCGTGTACACGCCCTGCCGGAGCGTGCGCCAGGTGCCGATCCCCACGAGGAGGACGATCGCGACCCCGAGGACGACGAGGATGATGCGGCGCCAGGGCAACCGCTCGAAGAGGCCCATCCGCACCTCCGCGACCGTGCTCGACCCCGCCATCTCGCTCCTCACGGGAGCGGCCGCGGGTGAGCCTTCCGGCTCACCCGCGGCCGCCACTTCCTCCCAGGGCCTCTGGGTGCCCTAGAGCACGTCGTCCAGCGACTTGATATCGCTGTAGACGGTCTCGCTCCCGGTGCCGCCCTCGACCGGCCACGCCGGCGCCTGGTAGATACCGATCGAGACGTCGGTCGCGCAGTCGCCGAGCTCCGTGCACTCGAACGTGCCGATCGTGCCTTCGTACCCGCTCGTGGCGAATACCTCGTCGCGCAGCGCCTGACGCGGGATCGACAGCGACCCGTCGTCGTTCTCGATCGCGACGGCCTCGATCGCGTCGAGGAGGATGTTGGTGGCGTCGTACGCGTGAGCGTGGAACACCGAGAGCGGCTCGCTCCCGAAGGCCTCCTGGTAGGCCGGGAGGAACTCGTCGAAGTAGAAGTCCGTCGCCGTCCCGGCCGGGTCCGGTGAGGACGCGTACACGCCTTCACCCTCCGCGCCCGCGTTCTTCAGGGTGTCGGAAGACAGGCAGCCGTCCGACACGATCAACTCGGTTTCGGGCATGATCTCGCGGGCCTGCTTGATCACCAGCGTGCACGCCGCCACGAAGATCGGGAAGTACAGGACGTCGGGGCTCTGCTCGGCGAGCGAACGGAGCGGCGCCTTGAAGTCCGTGTCCTCCGAGTTGACCTGCTCGGACCCCGTGATCGTGCCGTCGCCGTTCTCGAAGTTCTGCTCGAAGGCGGCCACGAGGCCCTGCGTGTACGGGCTCTCGTCCGCGATCGTCGCCGCGGTGGTCGCCCCCAGCTCGCCGAGTGCGAACTCGGCCACGATCGCGCCCTGGATCCGGTCGTTGTGTGCGGTGCGAGCGTAGAACGGCTCGTGCGTGCCCTCGGCCGTCAGCGCCGGGTTCGTGTTCGAGCCGGAGATCATGATGACGCCCTTGTCGCTGGCGAGCTTGTCGCCGACGCCGAGCGCGCCGCTCGAGCAGCTCGTCCCGATGATGCCGACGACCGACGGGTCGTTCACGAGGGCCGTGATCGCAGCCTGACCACCCTCGGCCGAACAGCCGTCGTCCTCGACCGTGGTGGTGAGCTCGTGTCCCAGGACCTGTCCGTTCGTGGCATCGAACGTTTCGTCTTCGCGGTAGTCGAGGGCGAGCTCGATCCCGTTCACCTGGTCCTGGCCCAGCGTCGAGTCGGCGCCGCTGATCACCTGCGAGACGCCGATGTTGATCGGCTCGTTCGCTCCGACCTCCACGCAGCCGAACTCGACGGTCGCGCAGTCGACGTCGCCGTCGCCGCCCGTGCCCCCATCGTCGGCGCATCCTGCGGCGACGATCGAGAAGACGCCCACGAGCGCGAGCGTGGTGAACCACCTGCGGTGCTTCATGAAGCCCCCCTTCTCGGCCTGGTGCCCAACGGTTTTGACTATCACATCGGGGGTGCGTTAGCCAATCGCGGCTCGCTCGTTCCTCCCGGTCATACGCGCTCCGGAGTCGTTGGGGATGCCGGGTCGCCGCTCGGGATCGCCCGTCGGAACGCGCCCGCCAGCTCGATCGCCCCGCCGAGATCCCCGGCGACGACCCGGGCCATCAGCGCGCTCCCGACGACGACGCCGTCGGCGAAGGCGCACGCCTCGGCGGCCTGCTCCGGCGTCCCGATCCCGACGCCGACGAGCAGCGGAAGATCGGTGACCGGGCGGAGCCCGTCGACCACGGCTCGGGCCGTCCCCTCCAGGTGGTCGCGGGCGCCGGTCACGCCGTACGTCGCGACGCAGTAGACGAACCCGCGCGAGCGGCCGCCGATCTCGGCGAGCCGGCCCGCATCGGTGCCGGGAGCAGCCAGCAGCACGGCGTCGACGTCGCGCGCCGCCGCCGCGGCTCGGAGCTCGTCGGACTCGTCGACCGGCAGGTCCGGGACGATCAGGCCGGAAACGCTCGCTGCCACGAGATCGTCGAGGAACACGTCCATGCCGCGCCGGTGGACGGGATTGACGTAGGTCATCACGGCGAGCGGGACGCCCTCGTCGGCGTCGGCGACGGTGCGGAGGACGTCGGCCGGCGTGGCCCCGCCTCGGAGCGCCGCCGCCGACGCCTCCTGGATCACGCCGCCGTCCATCACGGGGTCCGAGAACGGGATGCCGACCTCGATCGCGTCGGCGCCGACGTCGGCGAGCGCTCGGAGGAGAGCGGCGTCCACCCCCGGGTAGCCGCCCGTCACGTATGGCACGAACGAGCATCCGCCGGCTTCGCGCCGGCTCCGCAGCGCCTCCTCGAGGCGCCCCATCTAGCCGGTCTCGAGGGCCACGCGCACCGTGTCGAGGTCCTTGTCCCCTCGTCCCGAGAGGCACATCAGCACGGACGAGCCCGGCGCGACCGTTCGATTGAGCAACCATCCGATCACGTGCGCCGGCTCGAGCGCCGGGATGATCCCCTCGTGCCGAGCCAGCGCCTGGAAACCGGCCAGCGCGTCCTCATCCGAGGCGCTGACGTACTCGGCGAGCCCCGCATCCCGGAGATAGGCGTGCTCGGGTCCGACCCCCGGGTAGTCCAGACCGGCCGAGATCGAATGCGTGCCGGCGACCTGACCGTCGGCGTCCTGGAGCAGGTAGGTCAGGGCTCCGTGAAGGATCCCGGGTTGACCCTGCGTGATCGACGAGCAGTGCTCCCCGAGCTGGAGACCGCGGCCGCCGGCCTCGACGCCCACCAGGCGGACCCCAGGACGACCCACGAACGCGGTGAACATCCCGATCGCGTTGCTGCCTCCACCGACGCACGCGGCGACGACGTCCGGCTCGCGGCCCGTCGCCTCGGCGAACTGCACGCTCGCCTCGTCGCCGATCACCCGCTGCAGGTCGCGCACCAGGACCGGGAAGGGATGCGGCCCGACGACCGACCCGATCACGTAGTGCGTGGTCCGCACCGACGCGGCCCAATCGCGGAGGGCCTCGTTCACCGCCTCCTTCAGCGTCCTCGACCCGGCGGTGACGGGAACGACGTCGGCGCCGAGGAGCCGCATCCGCGAGACGTTCGGCGCCTGCCGGTGCGTGTCCTCCTCGCCCATGTACACGACGCAGGGCAGATCGAGGAGCGCGCAGGCGGTCGCGGTCGCCACGCCGTGCATGCCGGCGCCGGTCTCCGCGATGATCCGCTCCTTGCCGAGCCGCTTCGCCAGCAGGACCTGTCCGAGCGCGTTGTTGATCTTGTGCGCCCCCGTGTGCGCGAGGTCCTCGCGCTTCAGCCAGAGGTCGAGGTCGAGCGTCTCCGAGAGCCGGCCGGCCCGCGTGATCGGTGTCGGTCGGCCGACGAAGTCGTGCGCCATGCCGGCGAGCTCGTTCCGGAAGCCCGGATCGTCGCGGAGGGACGACCAGGCCTCCGCGAGCTCGTCCAGCGCCGGTATCAGCACTTCGGGCACGAAGCGGCCCCCGTACGTCCCGAAGCGACCCCGAGCGTCGGGCAGCGTGGCGGCGTTGGTCACGTGCGCAGCTCCCTCCACAACAGCTTCCTGGCGGCGCGGGCGGGATCCTCGGCCCGGACCAGCGCCTCTCCCACCAGGATGGCAGACGCGCCCGCCTCGATCGCCGCGTCGACGTCCGCGCGGCCGGCGATCGCGCTCTCGAGCACCGCGATCCGGTCCTCCGGCACCTTCCGCAGCCGATCCAGCGCCGCCAGGACGTCGACCTCGAGGGTCTCGAGGTCCCGGGCGTTCACCCCGATCACCGGCTCCTCGGTGGCGAGCGCCCGGTCCAGGTCGGCGTCGGAATGCGCCTCGACGAGCGTGCCGATCCCGAGGTCGCGCGCCGCCCGGAGGAGCGCGGCGAGCTCGTCGTCCGAGACCGCCGCCACGATCACCAGGACCGCGTCGGCCCCGCCCGCCCGCGCCTCGATCAGCTGCGCCGGATGGACGTGGAAGTCCTTCCGCAGGACGGGGATCGTGACGGAGGACCGGACCGCCTGCAGATCGGCGAGCGATCCCTGGAAGTGTCGCGGTTCGGTGAGGACCGAGACCGCGGCCGCGCCGGCCGCCTCGTACGCGCGGGCGAGCTCGCGGGGGTCCGCGTCGGGATCGATCGGCCCGGCGGACGGCGAGGCCCGCTTCACCTCGGCGATCAGGGCCGGGGGCGGCGCGGCGCGGAGCGCCGCTTCGAACGGGCGCGCGGGCGGCATCGCGAGGGCCCGGGCCATCAGGGCGGCGTCGTCGGGCGGCCGCTCCCGCAGGTCACGGCGGATCCCCTCCACGACGTCGGTGAGGAAGCCCATGGGGCGGCGAGTGTAGACGGGCTCGCTCAGGAGCCGGCCTCGAGCTCGGCGTGGAGGTCGAGGATCCCCTCGAGCGCGGCGCGTCCGACGATCGCGCCGGCGGCGCCGGCCCCACGGAGGTCACGGAGGTGCTCCGTCCGGGAGATCCCACCCGCCGCGTAGACCGGGCGGCCGGCGCGCACCACACGGCGGACCGCAGAAACGTCGGGGGCGCCGAGGCCGGCGACGCGCTCCACCGCGGTGACGAGGAAGGCTCGCACGTCGCTCGCCGTCAACCACCCGAGGGTAGTCATCAGCTCCAGGTCCACCGGCTCCCGACCGCGCGAGCGGATCCGGTCACCGGCCACCTCCACCCCCACGACCAGCCGCTCGCCGCGCGTGTCGATCAGCCGCTCGACGGCGGCCGGGTCGGCGAGGGCGGCGGATCCGAGGACGACCCGGGCCGCACCGGCATCGAGTAGGGCTCCGACCTCAGCCTCGCTCCGGACGCCCCCGCCGGCCTGGACGGACGGCCCGACGCCGGCGACCGCGGCGATCAGATCGAGGTTCCGCGCCTCCCCGTGGAACGCGAGGTCGAGGTCCACGACGTGGATCCATCGCGCGCCGGCGTCGGCGAACGCCCGGGCGGCGGCGACGGGATCGCCGTCGAAGACGGAAGCGGGCTCGAGACCGCCGGCACCGAGGAACGCGAGCCGACCGTCGGACAGGTCGATCGCGGGGATCACCTCGAACACGGTCCGAACGATAGACGAGGGGTCGAGGGCGCCGAGCGCTAGGTGATGCGCTCGAGCCGGGCGGCGCCCACGCCGAGCAAGCCCGTCAGCTCGCCCATCAGGCCGCTCGGATCGACCTTGAACTCCCCGACGTTCATCGGTCGCACGCCTTCCGACGACACGAAGCGCACCCTCACCGGCGCCGACCCGGGCCTCGCCCGGAGCAGCTCGGCCATCCTGGCCAGGACCGCGTCCGTGCAAGCGGCCGCCGTGAGGTCGATCACGAGCGAGTCGCGCCCGTCCGGAGCGGTCGTCCCGAGGATCGGCTCCCGCACCTCGTTGGCCCGGATCTGCAGCTCACGTCCCCGGCGATCGATACGCCCGGTCACGAGGACGATCCGATCGGCGGCGATCAGGTCGGGGTCGGCCTCGTACACCGACGGGAACGCGACCACCTCGACGCCGGCCGCCAGTCCCTCGAGCCGGAACTGCGCGTACGGCTCTCCCCGTTTCGTGTACTTCCTGGCGACTGCGCCGATGATCCCGGCGACCGTGACGAGCTCGCCGTCGTCCGTCTCCTCGATCCCGGCGAGGTCGCGGGTGCTCTGCGCTGCGAGTGCCTCGGCCACCCCCAGGAGCGGATGGTCGGTGACGAACTGGCCCAGCATCTCCTTCTCGTAGCGCAGCAGCTCCGGCTTCTCGAACTCGGGCCCTTGCAGCACGGATTCGTCGATCCGTCCCACCTCCGAGTCGCCCCCGAACAGCGAGAACTGTCCGGCCGCCTCGGCCTTCCGCTCGGCGGAGATCGGCCCGGAGACCTTGTCGTGCTGCTCCAGCAGCGCGCGGCGGTGGTACCCGAGCGAGTCGAAGGCCCCCGCCAGGATCAGCGACTCCAGCACTCGCTTCGTGAGGACCGACGGGTCGACCTTCCGACAGAAGTCCGAGAAGGACTCGAACGTCCCCTGGGCGGCGCGCGCCCGGATGATCTGCTGGACCGCTGCCTCCCCGACGTTCCGAACGGCGGAGAGCCCGTAGCGGATCGCCCGGCCGCCTCCGGTCGCCGGCGCGAAGTCATGAGCCGAGTCGTTCACGTCCGGCGGCAGCACCTCGATCCCCATGCTCCGGCACGCGTAGAGGTAGTACGGCTTGCGATCCTTGTCGTCCTTGACCGAGGTGAGGATCGCCGCCATGTAGGAGACCGGGTGGTGCGCCATGAGGTACGCGGTCTGGTACGCGACGAGTCCGTATGCGCACGCGTGCGACGCGTTGAAGCCGTAGTCGGCGAAGGGAACGAACATCTCGAACATGTCCGCGGCGGATCGTTCGGCGTAGCCGCGTTCGACGGCCCCCTTCACGAAGCGCTCCTTGAAGGGCATCAGGTACTCGATCTTCTTCTTGCCCATCGCCTTGCGAAGGGTGTCGGCCTCGCCCATCGAGAAGCCGGCCATCGCGACGGCGATCTGCATCACCTGCTCCTGGTAGACCATCACGCCGTAGCTACTGCGCAGGATCGGCTCCAGGTCCGGGTGGGGGTACGTGACGGGCTTGCGCCCGTGCTTGCGCTCCGCGTACTCGGTGTGCAGGCCGTTGTTCAGTGGGCCGGGCCGGTACAGGGCGACCAGCGCCATCAGGTCCTCGAACCGGTCGGGCTCGAGCAGCTTGATGAGGCTGCGCATCCCGCCCGACTCCATCTGGAAGACGCCGGTGGTCTCCCCGCGACGGAGCATCGCGTAGGTGGGATCGTCGTCGAGGGGCACGTGGTCGATGTCGATCTCGATCCCGTCGGCGCGGAGGTGCCGGAGCGTGTCCTCGATCACCGACAGGTTCCGCAGCCCCAGGAAGTCCATCTTCAGCAGGCCGAGCTTCTCGACACCGTGCATGTCGAACTGCGTGACGATCCGCTTCGAGTCGTCGCGGGAGTCCTTCGAGAGCTTCAGC
>DASQTT010000014.1:0-2929 GCA_035641735.1 Actinomycetota bacterium
CCGACATGGTGTGGGAGACGATCGGCGACGGCCTCTTGCTGCTGGATCACGACGGCGAGGTCGTGCTGGCCAACCGGGCGGTCGCCGAACAGCTGGGCAGCGTCCCGGCAACGCTCGGATCGATCCTGCCCCTTCCCCTGCGGGAGGGGATCACGGAGTCGCGACGAACCAGCGCGGCCGGGTCCGTCCTGGTCGAGACGGGGGCCCCGAGCCGCTGGCTCCGCGGGGCCATCACGCCGGCCGCGCACGATCACACCCTCGTCGTGATCCGGGACGTGACCGACGAGCGGCGGCTCGACGCCGTCCGGCGCGACTTCGTGGAGAACGCCTCGCACGAGCTCAAGACGCCCGCCGCGACGATCCAGGCGACGGCGGAGACGCTGCGAGGGGCCGCCGAGGACGATCCGGGGGCGGTCCCGAGGTTCGCCGCGCGGCTCGAAGACGAGGCGCTCCGCCTGTCGCGGATCGTCTCGGATCTGCTGGACCTCTCGCGGCTCGAGTCGGGAAGCTCGACGGACGAGGTCGTGTCGATGGCCGCGGTCGCTCGCGAGGAGTGCCGCCGGCTCCAGCCCGCCGCGGACGAAGCGGCCGTCGCGTTGAGGCTGACGACCGAGGGTCCGGGCACCGTCCGAGGGTCCGCGCAGGACCTGTCGCTGCTGGTGCGCAACCTCGTCGACAACGCGATCCGCTACAGCGCCGTAGGCGCCGAGGTCTTCGTCGACGTGCGCTCGGCGAACGGCGAGACGCAGGTTCGGATCCGGGACACGGGGATCGGGATCCCCTCGCGAGACCTCTCGCGGATCTTCGAGCGTTTCTACCGGGTCGATCGCGCGCGCTCACGGGAGACCGGCGGGACGGGGCTGGGGCTGGCGATCGTCAAGCACGTGGTGGAGAACCACGGCGGCCGCACGTCGGTCGAGAGCGAGCTGGGCCGAGGCACGACCTTCGAGGTCACGCTCCCGGCCGAGCCGACGCGGTAGCCCCTTATGCTCCGCGCGTGACGACGCTCTTCCTGATCCGGCACGGCCTGACGGCCGTGACCGGATCGAGGCTCTACGGGCGCACGGCCGGGATCACCCTCGACGAGCGCGGCCGCCGGCAGGCGGCCGAGCTCGTCGAGCGCTTCGAGGGGGTTCGCCTGAGCGCCGTCTACTCGAGCCCGCTGGAGCGATGCGTCGAGACGATCGAGCCGCTCGCCCGCTCCAACCGGCTGGAGGTCCGGTTCGCCGACGGTCTCGTCGAGATGGATGCCGGCCGGTGGACCGGCCGGAGCCTCGCGTCCCTGCGGCGGACGAAGCTCTGGTACCGCGTGCAGCACGACCCCTCGAGGTTCCGGTTCCCGGGAGGCGAGAGCTTCGTGGAGGCCGAGGCCCGGGTCCTGGACGAGGTGGAACGGATCGCCGCCCGCCACCCGAACGGCCGGGTCGCGCTCAGCACGCACGGGGACATCGTCGGAGTGCTCGTCTCCCACTTCACCGGCGCGCACCTCGACCAGTTCCAGCGGGTGGTCGTGGATCCGGGCTCGGTCTCCGTGGTCCACCTGGGAGACGGTGTGCCCCGCATCCTCCTCGTGAACGACACCGGCAGCCTCCGACGCTTCGCCCCTCGGCCGCAGGGGCGCGCCGGCGGCGACGGCCGGAGAGGTCAGCTGCGAGGATAGGTCGATGGACCTCGGACCGGTCGATCGCATCACCGCGGACGCCGTCGGCGAACCCGGCGCTCGTGTCTTCTACATCCAAGCACGCGCAGGCCAAGAGCTCGTCACCGTGATCGTCGAGAAGCAGCAGGTCCAGCTGTTGGCGGCATCGGTCCTCGAGCTGCTGGATGAGGCGGCCACCGAGGCACCGGTCGACCCCGAGCCGGAGATGGGGCTCGAGGAGCCCCTCGACGCACGCTGGCGCGCCGGCCGCCTGTCCCTGGGCTTCGACGAGGACCGCGATCTCTTCCTCCTGGAGGTCGAGGAGTACCAGCCCGAAGCCGAGGAAACGGAGCCGGAGGATCCGCTGGCGATCCCCGCCGGCGAGGAGCCGGAAACGATCAGGCTGTGGGCCTCGTCCGAGCAGATGCTGGCGCTCTCCCGTCACGGCGCCGCCGTCGTGGCGCGGGGGCGACCGACGTGCCAGTTCTGCGGGAACCCGATGGATCCGGAGGGTCACATATGTCCCGCGATGAACGGGCACTCGGCACGGGCCTGACGGATCCGCACGTCCCTCGGGTGCTGGCCGAGGGAGCCCTCGACGTCGTAGGGCTGCTCCCGAACGCGTCGAACGGGACCTTCCTCGCGCGCGCGGTGCATGGCGACGAGCAGGAGCTCGCCGTCTACAAGCCGCGGCGGGGAGAGGCGCCGCTGTGGGACTTCCCCGACGGCACGCTCGCGAAGCGCGAGGTCGCCGCGTACCTCGTCGCGAGGGCGCTCGGCTGGCCGGACGTGCCGGCGACGCTCCTGCGTGACGGTCCCCACGGGGTCGGGTCCGTCCAGCGGTTCGTCCGGTTCGACCCGGAGGAGCACTACTTCACCCTCGCGGAGCGGTTCCGCGACGAGTTCCGGCGGATCGCCTCGTTCGATCTCGTCGTGAACAACGCGGACCGCAAGGCCGGACACTGCCTGCTGGGCGAGGACGGAAGGATCCACGTCGTGGACCACGGCGTGTGCTTCAGTCCCGAGCCGAAGCTCCGGACGGTGATCTGGGAGGTCGCGGGCGAGCCGATCCCGGTCTCGCTGCGCGAGGATCTCCGCCGTCTCGCGAACGAGGTCCGCGTCGGCACGCTCCGCGCGGAGCTCGCTCCGCTGCTGGACGAGGAAGAGATCGACGCCCTGGCCGACCGCGCCGACGCGACCGCGCGCCTGGAGCGGTTCCCGGATCCGGACCCCGACCGGCGGCCGTTCCCGTGGCCGCCGATCTGATCGTGCTCGCGCGCACCTCGGTGG
>DASQTT010000015.1:0-3300 GCA_035641735.1 Actinomycetota bacterium
GAAGTACGACCGGAGCGGAAAGAACGGGAGGTTGGCCGCGCCCGCCGTGTAGCGCGCGACCATCCCGAAGTGCGAGTACTCCTCGAGCTCGAGCGACGCTCCCGGCCCCTCCGTCACGCGGCGGATCGCGTTCAGGCCTCCGACGCCGGGGTTCCCGAGCCACGAGAAGATGAGCTTCCGCGCGACGCCCGCCCCGACCATCTGGTCGTAGATCACGTCCGGCGTCATCCGGGCGAGCGTCAGGTCCCGCTTGCGCTGCCGGATGATCTCGTGGCCGGCCGCGAAGCAGATCAGGTGGGTGAACCCCTCGATCGCCACGGTGTCGCCGTCGCGGACGAGGTCCGCGACGGCGTCGCGCATCGTCGCGACCTTGGACGTCATCTGACGTCCATCACGCGTTGGGGGCCCAGCCGTCCTCCGGGCCGCGCAGGATGCAGAACTCGTTGCCCTCCGGATCGAGCATCACGGTCCAGAAGCTGTCCTCGACGTCGACTCGCTGCTGCACCGTGGCCCCGAGGGCGATCGAGCGCTCGACCTCGGCGGCCATCGAGTCGAGCGGGCGGAGGTCCAGGTGGACGCGGTTCTTCACGACCTTGCCCTCGGGCACCTTCTGGAAGTACAGGCCCTGCCAAGGCGTCTCCTCGGTGGTCCCGGCCGGACGGGCGTAGGCGTCTCCGGACTCGCCACCCGCGATCACGTCTGCGCCTTCGTCGTCGACCTCGCCGACCTCCCAGCCCAGCGACCTCGCCCAGAACTCGGCCAAGCGGGCCGGGTCGGCGCAATCGAACGTCACGGTGTCGAGGATGGAGGTCATCGATCGGCTCCTACGTGGAGACCTCGACGACCGCTTGCTCGAACACCTCGAGGCCGGTGCGCGCCTGCTCCTCGGTGATCACGAGCGGGGGCGACATCCGGATCGCCCGCTCGCCGCAGCCCAGCACAAGCAGGCCCCGGTCGAACGCGGCGCGCTCGACCGCCGCCGCCGCGTCGTGGTCCGGCAGGTCGATCCCGATCATCAGGCCCACGCCACGGACGTCGCGGATCGCCTCCCGACGTGTCTGGAGATCCTGCAGACCGTTCTTCAGGGAGTCGCCGATCTTCGCGGCCTGCTCCAACAGCTCCTCGTCGCGGATCACGTCGAGCGTCGCGATCGCCGCCGCGCAGGAGAGCGGGTTGCCACCGTACGTCGAGCCGTGGGTGCCCTTCGTCCAGGTCATCACGGCGTCCTTCGCGATCATCGCGCCCAGCGGCATCCCGCTCGCGATCCCCTTCCCCGCGATCAGGATGTCGGGCTCGACCCCCATGTGTTCGACGGCCCACATCTTCCCGGTCCGGCCCATCCCGGACTGGACCTCGTCGCACACGAGGAGGATCCCGTGCCGGTCGCACAGCTCCCGGAGCGCCGCCAGCCAACCGTCGGGCGGGACGATGTACCCGCCCTCTCCGAGCACCGGCTCAACGACGACCGCTGCGACCTCGTCCGGTGCGACGATCCGCTGCATCACGAAGTGCTCGATGTGGTCGATCGTGGGGAACCCTTCGGCGGCCTCCGGCACGCCGCCCGGCAGATCGCGTCCGTCGCCGTAGTAGGCGTGGAGCACGCCGGGAAGCAGCGGCCCGAAGCCGGCCCGGTACGTCGCCTTCGACGCCGTGAGCGACACGCTCCCGTACGAGCGGCCGTGGAAGGACCCGTAGAACGCGATCACGTACTGACGCCCCGTGGACCAGCGCGCCAGCTTGATCGAGGCCTCCACGGCCTCGGTCCCAGAGTTCGTCAGGAACGCGCGGGTCGGTCCCGCCATGGGGGCGACCTCGTCCAGCCGCTCCGCGAGCTCCGAGTAGATCGGGAGGTAGAAGTCCGAGGCCGAGTAGTGGAGCAGCTCCCCCGCCTGGCGCTGGACCGCCTCGACGACAAGGGGATGGCAGTGGCCCGTGGACGTGACCGCGATGCCGGCGTTCAGGTCGAGGAACCGGTTGCCGTCCACGTCCTCCAGGACCGACCCTGCACCGCGGGCCGGCACGAAGGGGTACGCGCGCGGCAACGACGGCGAGGTCGTCCGACCGTCCCGCTCGAGGATCTCACGGGCCTTGGGGCCGGGAAGCTCCGTGATCAGCCGCGGAGCCTCGGCGGCCCCCAACCCCTCCGTTGCCCGGGGGCTACGCTCGCGCCGTTCGGCGCTCGCTGCTTGAGCCCCCAAACCCCCGGCCGTCACTCCTCGATCACCGTCCGCGACTGCTCCCGCAGGTACTGGGTGACGTAGTAGGGACCGCCGCCCGCCTTCCCGGTCGAGCCCGACCCCTTCCAGCCGCCGAACGGCTGGACCCCCGGCCATGCTCCGGTGGTCGCGCCCGCGCGCCGGTTCACGTACACGACGCCGGCCTGGATCTTGTCGAGCCACTCCTGGATCTCGTGACGGTCCTTGCTGAAGAACCCGGCGGTGAGGCCGTACTCGGTGTCGTTCGCCTTCTCGATCGCCTCGTCGAGCTCGTCGAACGGCGCCACCGCCACGAACGGCACGAAGAGCTCCTTCTTCCAGAGCCAGCTGTCGTCGGGCGCTTCGACGATCGTCGGCTCGACGAAGAGGCCGCGGGCGAGATCGCCTTCCTCGATGCGGTCGCCACCCGTGATCACCTTGCCGTTCTTCTTCGCCTCCGCGGCGGCCTGCTCGAACGTGTTGAGCGCTGCCTCGTTGACGACCGGACCCAGGAACACGTCGCGGTCGATCGGGTTGCCGACCTTGATCTTCTCGGTCTTCTCCTTCAGGAGCCGCACGAAGTCGTCGTAGACCTCGCGCTCGACGTACACACGCGAGTTCGCGGAGCACTTCTGGCCGCCGAAGCCGAAGGCGGACCGGAGCACGCCGTCGGTGGCCACGTCGAGGTCCGCGTGCTTCGTCACGATCGCGGGGTTCTTGCCGCCCATCTCGGCAATCACGGGCTTGGGGACGTCCTGGACGAAGTTCTTGTAGATGTCCATCCCCACCGCGTAGGAGCCGGTGAACGTGATCCCGTTCACGTCCGCGTGCCGCCAGAGGGCCTCGCCGGCGACGGCGCCCCGGCCCAGCAGGAGGTGGAACGCGCCGGGCGGCACACCGCCGTCCCGGTAGCACTCGTACAGCTTGTAGCCCATCAGCGCCCCCTGGTTCGAGGGCTTGAGGACGACGGCGTTGCCGGCCACGAGCGCACCCGAGGAGGGCCCGCCAGCCAGCGCGAACGGGAAGTTGAACGGGCTGATCACGGCCCAGACGCCGTACGGGCGCATCACGTCGTAGTAGTCGCCCGGCGAGCCGAGGCCCGACA
>DASQTT010000016.1:0-3771 GCA_035641735.1 Actinomycetota bacterium
CGGTCGATGAACTCGCGGATCTTGCTGACCTCGTCCTCGGAGAGGTCGCGCACCTTCGTGCCGCCCTCGACCCCCGAGCCCTCGACGATCTGATACGCCCGGGTGGATCCGATGCCGTAGATGTAGCGGAGCGCGATGTCCACGCGCTTGTCGCGCGGGAGGTCGACGCCGGCGATCCGAGCCACGCTAACCCTCCTCTATCCCTGCCGCTGCTTGTGCCGGGGGTTCGAGCAGATCACGCGGATCACCCCGCGCCGGCGGATGACCTTGCAGCGATCGCAGATCTTCTTGACCGACGGATGGACCTTCATCGAACCTCGCCCTTCTCCTCGGGGGGTGCCGCTCGCGCCTTCGCGCTCGCTTCCTGAGCCCCCGAACCCTCACTTGTACCGGTACACGATCCTGCCGCGCGTCAGGTCGTACGGCGACAGCTCCACCAAGACCCGGTCCCCCGGCAGGATCCGGATGTAGTGCATCCGCATCTTCCCCGAGATGTGGGCCAACACGTTGTGTCCGTTCTCGAGTTCCACCCGGAACATGGCGTTCGGGAGCGGTTCGGTCACCGTCCCTTCGACCTCGATCGCGTCCTTCTTCGGCAAGCTCCGGGTGATCCTCGTTTTGGGCACGTCCGACCCGCCCACGGGCGAGACGGAACCGCCTCCGGATGGAAGCGGGCAGTCAGTATACGGGCCAGGCACGAACCCCGTCCACGAGCTGCGGGTAACATCGCTGACCTGCGGGTTTGAACGGCGTTCAGCCGCGGGCCGTCAGCACCTCGTGACCGTCCTCGGTCACCGCGATCGTGTGCTCGAAGTGGGCGGACAGGGACCCGTCCTCGGTCACCACGGTCCAGCCGTCCTGCAGGACCCCGGTCTCCCAGCCGCCGACGTTGACCATCGGCTCCACGGCGACGACGAGCCCCGGCTTCAGCACGGGCCCGCGCCCCGGCTTGCCGTAGTTCGGGATCTGGGGGTCCTCGTGCATGTTGCGGCCGATCCCGTGGCCGACGTACTCGCGGACCACCTCGAACCCGGCGCCCCGTGCAACCTGCTCGACGGCCGCGCCGATGTCCGAGAGCCTGCCGCCCGGGCGGATCTGCGCGATCCCGGCCTCGAGCGACTCCTCGGTCACCCGGACCAGCTTGTCGGCCTCGGCCGAGGCCGGCTCGCCCACGATGACGGTCACCGCGGAGTCACCGTGGAACCCCTCCCAGATCGCGCCGAAATCGAGCTTCAGCAGGTCGCCCTCGGTCACCGTGCGCTCCGCGGAGGGGATCCCGTGGACGATCTCGTGGTTGATGGAGGTGCAGATCGACGCGGGGAACGGAGCGCGTCCCGGTCCGGCGCCGTACCCCTTGAACGACGGTGTCGCCCCCTGCTCGCGGATGTACGCCTCGGCGACCAGATCGAGCTCCGCGGTCGTGACGTCGGGTCGCACCGCGGTGAGGACCCGATCGATCGTGCTCGCGACGATGCGGCCGGCACGGCGCATCTTGTCGAGCTCCTCGGGCGACTTGTACACGATCACGGCGTCACTCGATCATAGCCTCACTCGTAGGTATCCAGCAGATCGGCGATCGCCTCGATCGTGCGATCCGCGACGACCTCCACGGGCGCCTCGGCGTCGATGTCCCGCAAGAGCCCGCGCTCCCAGAAGAACAGGACGAGCGGCTTGGTCTCGCGTTGGTAGACCTCCAGCCGCCTCTGGACCGTCGCCTCGTCGTCGTCCGCGCGGTTGACGAGCTCGTGGCCGCACACGTCGCAGACCCCCTGGACGCGCGGTGGCTTGAACTCCGTGTTGTAGGTCCGTTTGCAGTTGGGACAGACCAGACGCGCCATGAGGCGCTTGACCGCGACCGCGTCGGAGATCTTGAAGTTCAGGACGGCCGAGATCGATTGCCCCCGCTCGGCGAGCGCGCGCTCGAGCGCCTGCGCCTGGGGAACCGTCCGCGGGTACCCGTCGAGGATGAACCCCTCGCGCACGTCGGACTGATCGAGCCGTTCGAGCACCATCCTGGTGGTGAGATCGTCGGGAACGTACTCGCCACGCTCGTAGAACTCCTTGGCCTGCAACCCGAGCGGCGTCTCGCGCGAGATGTGGTCGCGGAAGATATCGCCGGTCGCGATGATCGGGAGCCCGTAACGCTCGGACAGCCTCCTCGCCTGGGTGCCCTTCCCTGCGCCCGGAGGTCCGAGGAGGATGATCCGCACGCCGGCCTACTTCAGGAAGCCCTCGTAGTGCCGCATCAACAGCTGCGACTCGAGCTGCTTCATCGTTTCCAGGGCGACGCCGATCGTGATCAGCAACGAGGTCCCCCCGAACGGGAACTGGTCGATCGTCCAGAACGCGAGCACGATCGTCGGCAGCAGCGCGACCGTGGCCAGGAAGATCGATCCCGGGAGCGTGATCCGGGTCATGACGAAGCTCAGGTAGTCGGCCGTGGGCGGCCCGGGCCGGATCCCGGGGACGAACCCGCCGTACTTCCGAAGGTTGTCCGCCGTGTCGACGGGGTTGAACGCGATCGCCGTGTAGAAGTAGGCGAAGAAGATCACGAGCAGCCCGTAGAAGATCATGTAGACGAAGCTCCGCTGGTTGGTGACGTAGTTGTTCACGAAGTTCGTGAACCAGTCCGCGTGGTAGACGCTCGCCAGCAGGGTCGGGAAGTACAGGACCGAGCTCGCGAAGATGATCGGGATCACGCCGGCCTGGTTGACCTTCAACGGCAGATAGGTGCTGCCACCCGAGGTCATCTTGCGACCCACCACCCGCTTCGCGTACTGGACGGGCACGCGTCGCTGCCCCTGGTCGACGAAGATCACCGCGACGATGATGCCGAGGCCGATCAGCAGGATCGCGATGAACTTCCCGGTCCCCCCCTGCTGCAGGATCGCGCCGCCCTCGCTCGGCATGGTGGAGATCACGCTCGTGAAGATCAGGATCGACATCCCGTTGCCCACGCCGCGCTGGGTGATGAGCTCGCCCAGCCACATGATGAACGCGGTGCCGGCGGTCATGATCAAGACGATGAACGCGACGTTGGCGCCGGTGAACGTGTCCGGCGGGAACACGTCGGGGAAGCCGGATGCGTCCGGGTTGTGGAACAGGAACACCAGCCCGGTGGACTGCAGCAGGGCCAGCACGACCGTGACGTAGCGGGTCCACTGGTTGATCTTCTTGGTGCCGGTCTCACCCTGCTCCTGCCACTGCTGGAGCTTGGGGATCACGACCGTCATCAGCTGCATGATGATCGAGCTGGTGATGTAGGGCATGATCCCCAGCGAGAAGATCGACAACCGGGTGAGAGCGCCGCCCGAGAAGAGGTTGATGATGTTGAGGAAGCCGCCTGCGTCCTGCTGCCGCTGGAGGATCCCGATGTCGACGACGGGTACCGGGACGTAGGAGCCGAGGCGGAAGGCCGCGATGACGAACAGCGTGAAGAGGATCTTCGCGCGGAGGTCCGGTACCCGGAACGCGTTGAGGAACGCTTTCAGCACGGTCGTCTAGCGTAGCTCAGCTGAGGACTTCGACGGTCCCTCCGGCCGCCTCGATCTTGTCCTGCGCCGCCTTGGAGAAGGCATGCGCCTGCACCACCAGCTTCTTGTCGAGCTCGCCGCGAGCGAGGATCTTGATCCTCGCTCCCTTGTGGGCGAGCCCGTGGCGGTAGAGCGCGTCCGGCGTCACGTCCTGCTCGAAGTACCTGGCCAGGACCTCGACGTTCACGGGCGCGTACTCCACCCGGTTGGGGTTCTGGAAGCCCTTGAGCTTGGGGAC
>DASQTT010000017.1:0-3994 GCA_035641735.1 Actinomycetota bacterium
GCGCTCGGTTGACATGGGTTTCTCCTCTCGCGGATGGTGAGTTCGAGCAAGGTCGGACGGGCTCAGAGCATGATCTTGCCCCCCGCCACGTCAAGCGTGACGCCGGTTAGCCACGCAGAACTCTCCGAGGCCAGGAACAGCGTGGCCAGCGCCACATCCTCTGGCGCACCCATGCGTCCCAGCGGGAACGTCTCGGCCCACTGCCTGACCTGGTCCTCTGTCATGTAGCTCCGGGTGCGCTCGGTCAGGATGGAGTCCGGGGCCAGGCAGTTGACGCGGACGCCGTGCCCGCCGACCTCATCGGCTACCTGACGGGAGAGCATCACCACCCCCGCTTTGGCCGCCGCGTAGGCGGTGGGAGCCTGGGTGGGGATGCGCCCCGCGCTGGAGGCCATCGTCACGATCGAGCCGCGCCCGCGCTCGATCATGCCGGGCAGGAAGCTCTTGAGGGTGAGAAACGCGGAGGTGAGGTTGCCGTCTATTGCGGAGCGCCACCCTTCCTCGGTGATCTCCACGGTAGGTCCGGGGAGCGGGCCGCCGCTGGCGGCGAACGTAGCCAGCACTTCGACCGGCCCGAGTTCTTCCTCCACCCGCAGCCTCATGCGCTCGATCGCGGCAAAGTCCGTAACGTCGGCTGCGATCCCGATGGCTTTGCCTCCGTCGGAGCCGACTTCGTCCACCACGGCACCGATCCTATCTTCATCCCGGCCATGCACCGCCACCCTCGCGCCGTTGGCTGCGAGCAACCGGCAGGTGGCTGATCCGATGCCGCTCGAGCCGCCGGTGACCACGGCGACCTTGCCGGCGAGGTCGGGGTAGGTGGGGATGTTTTCGGTCATGACAGAACCTCCTCATCGAGCGGGTGATCCGTACTTCACCCGCTCCGCTCGCTGCCCTTCTCCTGGACTTCCTGCGGCGCGCGACGAGCCGGGAAGGTGGTCCTGGGATTCATCGGATGCGTGCCTCCCCGTTCGTCCATGCCTTCCTCACTGTGTCCTGGTGGGCTTTCTCGAGCTTCCCGACGTCGTGGCTCCCGCCACCGTTCGCGAAGGGCGCCCTACTCCTCTCCTGCCGGGCGGTAGGTGAGGACGAGGACGCCGTCCGGGCCGACCGGCTTCGTGTCCACGAGCCGCAAGGCCCTCGTCTCTCCAACGTTCCCGAAGAGGCGCTTGCCCTTGCCCAACACGATCGGGAAGACCATCAAGCGGTACTCGTCGATCAGGTCGTGCCCCATCAGCGTGCGCACGAGCTGCGCGCTGCCGAAGACGAGGATGTCCTTGCCGGGCTGCTCCTTGAGCCTGGAGACCTCTTCTGCGATGTCGCCCTCGATCAGCGTCGAGTTGTTCCACTCGAGCGGCTCCTGCAACGTTCTCGAGGCCACGTGCTTGGGGTAGCCGTTCATCATGTCGGTGTATCTCTGGAGCTCCGCCCGGCCGGGGCCATCGTACCCTTCCACCATGCTGGGTCAGGCCGCCGCGAAACCATCGTAGGTCTTCCGCCCCAGCAGAAGCGCGTCGGCCACGGACAGCTCGTCGGACTTGAAGCGCTCCTGTTCTTCACTGCCCAACCGGATGGACCACCCGCCGTGCTCGAACCCTTCGGCTCCGCCAGGGTCTTCCGTCACCCCGTCCAGGGTCACGAACTCCGACACGATCACCTTTCTCACGAAGACCTCCATCGTTGGAAACGGTTGCATTCGATGGTATCGGGGCGCCGGGTGGACGGACATCTGCCAAAAGGTAGATCCGAGGGGTAGAGAAAGTCGGGTCTCACCAGACTAGAGTCCAACACATCGCTACAGACGAAAACTTCGCGCGCCCACTTCTCCGAGCGCCCCGAAGCGGTGGAACCGCTGCTCCCTTTCGAGCGGCGTCGTCGCGGTCGGCTTAGCCGGTGCCTGGGCGCATGGCGACGCGAGGATGGACTCCGACGTCGAAGCTGAACATCATCCCGCCCTCCAGGTGCTCCGCGATGTGGCAGTGGACCATCCATAGCCCCGGGTTGCTCATCTCCACCAGTATGTCCGTCGTCTGTCCCGTACGAACGAGCTCCGTGTCCTTCCAGGCGAGGTTCGGGTTCCGGACGCCGTCGCGCGCGAGCACGAGGAATCGCTGCCCGTGGAAGTGGATCGGGTGCTGCATGGGGTGGTCCGAGTCGGGCTCGTTCACTATCCTGACCTTCACGCGATCACCCACCCCGAACGACCACCGGATGTCATGGTTGGCGTTCCCCGTCTCCCGGTCGATCAGCTTCCAGTGCATATTGCGGCGCGTGGACATCTCGTTCATCATCGGCATCGTATCCTCCCACTCGATGATGGGAGCTTGCCCATGGTCACCGTGGTGCCCCATGCCGGGCATCTCACCGACGATCGCCAGCGTCTTGTCGGGAGGCCGGTCGAAGTCCGCCTCGAGCCTCTCACGCTCCGCCGCCAGTACCTCGCTCTGCCTGAGCGCCCCGAACTCCCGCGCGTAGGACCGCTCGACGGGCCGCTCGCTCACCCGTACCGTCCCCAGGCTGTAGGTGCAGTCCGGCGTGCGGTGCTCGAGCGCAACCTCGCCCGCCCTGTCGAAAAGCACGTCCATGATGACGCGCTCCGAGGGGGAGATGAGCACCTCCTCGACGAACTCCTCGTGTTCGACGCGCCCTTGATCTCTCCCTACGAGCTTCATACGCGCGCCGGGGATCCGGAAGTCGAAGGTCCTGACATTCGCCGTGTTCGTCAGGTACAGGCGAACCACCTCGCCCCGGCTCGCCTCCACCGAGTAGTCCGTCTGGCCGTTCGTGATGATCACGTTGCCGAAGCGTCCCATCGCCGTCCGATTAGACTCCGTGCGGCTGAAGGGGGCAACGTCGCCGCCTTCGATCAGGACGTCGTCGAGCGTGAGGGTAAGCTCGCGGTTAACCGGAGACCAGTAGTCGGGGTCGCCGGGCACGACGACGATATTCCCGTAAAGCCCCATCTCCTGCGTGTAATCCTCGCGGATATGCGGGTGGTACCAGTAGACGCCCGGGTCGGGGAAGCGCAATCGGTAGCTGAACCTACCCCCCGGTGCGATGGGCGGTTGCATGCCACGGTGGGCACCCTCCGGCACCCCGTCGAATCGGTTATCGAGCCTGAGCCCGTGCCAGTGCATGGTCGTCTCCAACTCCGTCTCGTTCGTGAAGTCGACCGTCACCTCCGAGCCCTGATCGAAGCGCAGCGTCGGGCCTGGGATCGAGCCGTTGTACCCGAGCATCCGAATCGTCGCGTCGCCGATCAGCTTGCGGACCGGCAGGGCTCGGAGCTCGAACACGTCTCCGTCGCGGAGGTAGGTGGTCTCTGGCGACGTTGCGGTGGGCAGCCCGCTGGTATCTCTCGAAAACGAGTCGCCGAGGTCACGCGCGCCCGGTGCGTGGCCGTGGTGGTCGTGATGATCCATTGCCTTGTCTCCTCCGTGATCGTGGTTCGGACGTCTCACGTGTCGTCTCTCCTTGTCCAAGTGCACCCGAGCGTCCTTACTCGTAGCGCAGCGGCGCCTCCGGGGCAGCGAGTCGCCGCCGCGCCGAGCGGCAAAGCTGGCGTTCAGGATCCCGGTTGGCGGGACCTCCGTTCGAGGTAGCCCATCGTCGGCGCCGTGATGATCGGCACGACGACGTACGTCGGAACGACGACGGCGAGGTGAGCGGCGATATCGGGGACCATTCCCGGCATCAGGACCGAGTGCGCGAGGTCGAGGGCGATCATGACGACCACCCAGCCCAGCCCTACCAGGAGCCCCTCTTTGAACGAACCCTCCCCCACCTTGCGCAGGTAGAGGATGGTGGAGCCGAGGACGAGCGCCGCCAGGGCGACCGCCTGCATCGAGACGAACAGGGCGAGCTGACGATCCCGGCGGGAAGCACCTGCGCCGCGGTGACGACCAGGCTGACCCACACGAACCAGATCGCTATCCCGTAGAGCAGGGCACGTATCGGCGATTGCATAACTATGTACCTCCGTTTGGTCTTCTTG
>DASQTT010000018.1:0-5789 GCA_035641735.1 Actinomycetota bacterium
TCCTGTACCCGGGAGGTGGACGTCGTCCCCGGGCACCCGATGAGCCGGTCATCGCCGTCCCGTGCGAGGAGCACGTCGCTCCCGCCACCGCCGTGGAACTCCTCGTCGGCCCTCCCCGGACCGCTTTCGCACAGATCGCCCCCTCGGCAGCCGATGATCAGGTCCGATTCCGTTCCACCGAGGAGCTCGTCGGGTCCGTCCCCACTTCGGAGCCGGTCCGATCCCGTCCCCCCGTCGAGCACGTCGATCCCGCTGCCCGCGCACAGCACGTCGTCGCCCCCGAGTCCGCGCACGACGTCGCGTCCGGCACGTGCGCGATCACGTCACGGGCGGGCGTCCCGATGAGGATCTCGTTCCGATGGGTGCCCACGATCGTCACCGGTCGGCCGGCACACGTTCGCGGATCCCGGCGCCGTGTCCCGGGCGTGGCGCAGGAGGTCACGAACTCGCTGCCGGTGCATGCGTCGGACCCCGCGCCGCCGTCGGCCCAATCGGACCCGTCGCCGCCGGACAGGAGATCGCCGTCGCCGTCCCCGAACAGGGTGTCGTCACCGGCCAGCCCGTAGATCCGGTCCTTCCCGTCACCTCCGAACCCCCGGTCGTCCTCGTCCTCGCCCAGGAGAACGTCGCCGCCGTCGCCCCCTTGAAGGGTGTCGATCCCGAACGATCCCCGGAGGAAGTCGGAGCCCTCTCCGCCGACGAGGCGATCGTCGCCGGGGCCGGCGTTGAGGACCGTGTCTCGGCCCGGCCCGCCGAAGATGCGGTCGTCCCCCTCGTCTCCGCCCTCGGCGGTGATCAAGTCGTCGCCGCCGCCGCCCCGGATCTCGTCGTCGTCACGGATCCCGAACAGGCCGTCGCTTCCCGAACCACCCAGGATCACGTCGTCCCCGGCTTCGCCCTCCACCTGGTCGGTTCCCGGCCCGCTGCACACGACATCCGCGCCGCCGCCCGCGTACACGACGTCCGCTCCGGCGAGTCCGGCGATCACGTCGGGACGGCTGGTGCCCTTCAGGACGTCATCACCCACGGTTCCCATGATCGATCCTTCGATCGCCGCAGCGGGACGACGCGGACCGGTCGCCCTCGGGTGGCAAGACCATGGGGACCACGGCAGCCATGCAGCACGACACGAGAGCGCGTGCGAATGGGTCTCCTCCACGGCTCGGTCGCCGGCGGCAACCCACGACCTGACGCAGGAGGGCTCGCACCGGCTCAACGGACGGAGTCGATCCGAACGGGCTCGACCGAGACCGGGCCGATGTAGGATGCTGCTCGGGACCCGAAGGGTCCCTTTTCTCGACCAGGAGGAACGGGGTCAACCCCCGAGAGCACGATACGTGGCATCCGCCACCACCCAAGTGAAGATCCTGATCCCCGGCCACCAGCCGATGGTGGCGCTCCTCGGCCAGCAGGATGCATTCCTGAAGCGGATCGAGGCGGCCTTCGACTCCGACATCCTCGTCCGAGGCAACGAGATCACGATCACGGGCCCCCCGGACGAGGCGGAGCAACTCGCCCGGCTGTTCGAGGAGCTGCTCATGATCCTCGAGAAGGGTCACGCGCTCTCCGAGATGTCGGTCGGCCAGACGATCGAGCTGATCAAGGGCGCGATCGAGGGCGGCGAGGGCCTCGAGACGATCCGCCCGAGCGACGTGCTCGGCGACACCCTGCTGACGGCGCGCGGCACCTCGGTCTCGCCGAAGACGGTCGGCCAGAAGCGGTTCGTCGACGCGATGCGGACCTCCACCGTCACCTTCGCGATCGGACCGGCCGGTACGGGCAAGACCTACCTCGCGGTCGCGACGGCGGTGCGGGCGTTGCAGGACCGGCAGGTCTCACGCCTGATCCTCACCCGGCCGGCCGTCGAGGCCGGCGAGCGGTTGGGGTTCCTTCCCGGCACGCTCTACGAGAAGATCGACCCGTACATGCGTCCCCTCTACGACGCGCTCTTCGAGATGACCGGAGGGGACAGCCTCTCCCGCCTGATGGAGAAGGGAACCGTCGAGGTCGCACCGCTCGCTTTCATGCGCGGTAGAACTCTTAATCACGCATTCATCATCTTGGACGAGGCGCAGAACACGACGCCCGAACAGATGAAGATGTTCCTCACGAGGATCGGCTTCGGCTCGAAGGCGGTCGTGAACGGAGACGCCACGCAGGTGGATCTCGCGGGGGGACAGTCATCGGGGTTGCTCGTCATCGAAGAGATCCTGTCGGGCATCGAGGGGATCTCGTTCTGCCGCCTGGGCGGTCGCGACGTCGTGCGCCACAAGATCGTGCAGGACATCGTCGAGGCCTACGACCGGCACGGCCAGCGGCAGCCGCGGGTGGAAGATGGATGACGGCGACGATCCCGGCGGGATCCGGCCTCGGGTCTTGATCTCCGATCGGCAGGGGCTCTCCGTGGACGCGCGGGCGCTCGCCGACCTCGCGCGCGAGACGCTGATCGAGGAAGGCCTCGATCGCGCCGAGCTCTCGCTGTCGTTCGTCGAGGACACCGAGATCGCCGACCTGCACGAGCGGTTCATGGACGAGCCGGGCCCGACGGACGTCTTGTCCTTCCCCCTCGACGACGTCGACGAGGAGGGCACGCGGATCCTCGGCGACGTGGTGGTCGCGCCGGCCGTCGCGGCGCGGAACAACCCCGACGACGCGGCCGGCGAGCTCCGCCTGTTGGTCGTGCACGGCATCCTGCATCTCCTCGGCTACGACCACGACGAGGACGACGCGCGCGCCCGGATGTGGGAGCGCCAGGAGCGGTACAGCGCGGTGCGTTCGCCGTGACCTGGCTCTGGGTGGTCGCGCTGGCCCTCGTCCTGTTCGGAACGATCCTGGCCGCTGCTGAGGCATCGCTCACCCGGATGTCGCGAGTCCGGGCGCTCGCGATCCAGGAGGAGGGCCGTCGGAACGCCGAGCTGCTCGTGAAGATCGAGTCGGATCCGCCGCGCTACCTGAACGCGGTCTATCTGGCGGTGATGTTCGTGCAGAACGGCTCCGCGATCCTCGTGGCGATCCTGGCGGAGCGCGAGTTCGGAAGCACGTGGGTCGGACTGGCTTCCTTCGTGTTCACGCTGGTCTATTTCGTGGTGGTCGAGGCGATGGCGAAGACCTTCGCCGTCTTGCACACCGACCGCGTGTCGCTGGCGCTCTCACCGATCGTCTGGTTCCTCGGGAGGGTGCTCGAGCTCCCGACGCGCTTCCTGATCGGCCTGGCCAACGTCCTGCTCCCGGGCAAGGGCTTGAAGCAGGGTCCGTTCGTCTCCGAGGAGGAGATCCGCTCGATGGCCGAGGTCGGCCACGAGGAGGGCTCGATCGACGAAGGCGAGAAGGAGCTGATCCACTCGATCTTCGAGTTCGGGGACACGATCGTCCGGGAGGTCATGGTCCCGCGCCCCGACATCGTCGCGATCGAGGACGACAAGACGCTCCGCGACGTCCAGGCCCTGGTGCTCCAACGCGGGTACTCGCGGATCCCCGTCTACCACGAATCGCTCGACGAGGTGAAGGGCGTCGTCTTCGCCAAGGACGTGCTGAAGGCGCTGCACCAGGGGCGGCAGGACATGCCGCTCGCCGACATCATGCGAGACGCGCACTACGTCCCCGAGTCGAAGCGGGTGGCCGACCTGCTCAAAGAGATGCAGAAGGAGAAGTTCCATCAAGCGCTCGTGTACGACGAGCACGGATCGGTGACCGGCATCGTGTCCCTGGAGGACCTCCTCGAGGAGCTGGTCGGTGAGATCACCGACGAGTACGACCGGGAGGAGCCCGAAGTCCTCGAGCTCGGGAACGGGAGCTACCGCGTCTCGGGGAAGGCCTCGATCGACGACGTCAACGAGCTGCTTGGGACCGAGCTGCCCGACGAGGAGTGGGACACGGTCGCCGGGCTGATGCTCGATCTGCTCGGCCGGATGCCGGAGCGTGGCGAGGAGACCACCTTCCGTGGGGTGAGCCTCAGGGCCGAGCGTGTGCAGGGCCGACGGATCGCGTCGGTGATGATCACCCGCTCGCCGGAGCTGAACGGCGACGGGGAGCGGCCCGATGGTGGCTGACGTCGACGACGCCAAGCTCGACGAGATGCTCCGAGCCGCGCGTCAGATCATGCGCCGCGCCTACGCCCCGTACAGCGGGTTCCTCGTCGGCGCCGCGCTGCTGAACGAAGACGGCACGATCCGTGCGGGCGTGAACATCGAGAACGCGAGCTACCCGCTCTCGGTCTGCGCCGAGCGCAACGCCGTGGCCGCGATGATCCTCGCCGGCCAGCACCGGATCCTCGCGGTGGCCGTGGCCACCCAGGCCGAGCGGCCGACGCCGCCCTGCGGAGGCTGCCGCCAGGTCCTCTTCGAGTTCGGGCTGGCCGACGCCCCCGTCGTGGCGGAGGGTGCCGAAGGGGTCCGGAAGCGCTGGCGACTGGGCGACATCCTGCCCGACGCCTTCGGCCCCGACGACCTCGCGTGACGTACCGCTCGGGGTTGGTCGCCGTCGTCGGTCGCCCGAACGTCGGCAAGTCCACGCTCGTGAACGCGCTCGTCCGACAGAAGGTCGCGATCGTCTCCGACAAGCCCCAGACGACCCGCCGGGGCCTCCACGCGGTCCTGACGACCGACGAGGCACAGGCCGTGTTCACGGACACGCCGGGGTTCCACAAGCCGCGGACCGAGCTGGGCGCCCGCCTGAACGACGTCGTCGGCGACGCGGTCGAGGGCGTCGATGCGATCCTCCTCGTGGTGGACGCCGCCTCGGGGATCGGCCGCGGCGACGCGTTCGTCTACGAGCACCGCGTCCGCCGGAACGCGTGTCCGAAGATCTGCGTCGTGAACAAGGTCGACGTCACCGGCCATCGCCGCGTGGTTCCACAGCTCGCCGAGGCGGCCGAGATCGGTGAGTTCGACGAGATCGTGCCCGTCTCCGCGAAGACCGGCGCGGGGATCGACCGGCTGCGCTCGATCGTGCTGGCGCTGCTTCCGGACGGGCCGCCCCTCTATCCGCCGGAGATGCTCACGGACCTGCCGCTCGACATCCGGTTGGCGGAGATCGTCCGCGAGAAGGCCCTCCACGTGACGCGGCAGGAGCTCCCGCACTCGATCACCGTGACGATCGACGAGTTGGAGACGAAGGAGAGCCTCACGAAGATCCACGCGTCGCTGATCGTCGAGCGCGACTCGCAGAAGGGGATCGTGATCGGCAAGGGCGGGCAGACCCTCCGGTCGATCGGCGCCCGTGCGCGAGAGGAGATGGAGCTTCTCCTCGGGACGAAGGTCTACCTGGACCTGCGCGTGAAGGTCGTCAAGGAGTGGCAGCGTGACCCGAAAGCGCTCGAACGGCTCGGCTACTGACTTTCGACCGTGAGGGTCGCGGTCATCTGCGGGTGGTAGACGCACGTGACCGCGTACCGCCCGGGCTCGACGCCCGAGAGGCTCCCCTCGGCGTCGGTGCCGGCGGGGAGGTCGAAGCTCACGTCGGTGCCCTCCACGGTGAACGTGTGCGGCGTCTCGCCGACGTTCTCCAGTCGCAGGGAGGCGCCGGGGGCGGCGATCAGGCAGGCCGGATCGAACGCGAAGTCCTCCAGCCGGACGGTGTCGGCCGGGACCGGATCCGTGCACGCTTCCGGCTCCGGACCCGAGCCGCTGCAGCCGACGCCGATCACCACGAGCAGCGAGAGCGCGAACCGTTCGATCACGGCGTGACAGCCTAAACGGCCGGAGCCGTTGCGCCGGCCTCGGCTACCATCGATGCATGGCCCGTGCCGCGCAGATCGAGCCGAGCCGGCCGCTCCCCGTGGCGGCCGCCGA
>DASQTT010000019.1:0-5284 GCA_035641735.1 Actinomycetota bacterium
GCAGGTTGGAGCCCACCTGCTTCCGCGTCGCCGTATCGAAGAGCCTGACCGTGCCGTCCGTCGCCCCCGTCACGACGAGCGCTCCGTCCCACGCGAAGTCGATCGAGATGACGAAGCCGGCGCTCGCCTGCGCGGGCTCGCCGAGCCGCCGCCCGGTCTCGGCGTCCCAGAGAAGCAGCTCGCCCGACTGCCACCCGCCGGTGGCGATCACCCGCGAGTCCGGCGACCATGCCTCGACCGACTGCCACAGGTCGGTCTGCCGCCCGCTCCACAACTGGCGTCCCGATTCGAGGTCGATGACCCGGAGCGAGTGCGGGCCGTCTCGCTCGAACGTCGTCACGGCGAGGAGCGTGCCGTCGGGGCTGACGAGCGCGCCGTCGGGGGCGCCCTGGTACGACTCCGCGTCCGGAGCGAACGGCATGATCTGCATGGACCGGATCTGCCGGCCCGTGGCCGCATCCCAGATCGCGACGCTGCCGTCGTCGTTCGCCGTCACGAGGTCGCCGTCCGGCGCGAAGGAGGCCTCGTTGACCCATCCGGCGCGGCTGGCCGACCAGCGCAGCAACTCCGTGCCGTCGCCGGCGTCGTACAGCACGACCTCCTGGTTCGCTCCGCTCACCGCGAGGGTGGCGCCGTCGGGAGAGATCGCTACGGAGGTGATCGTGTCCGAGAGGAACTCCTGCGTGCTGGGATGCTGCTGATCTCGGAGCTGTTCGAACCGCTCCATCGTCCACGGGTCGGCGCGCCACACCTGGCCGGTCGAGCCCGTGCTCGTGACGATCACGTCGTTGTCGGTCGTCCGGTAGGCGACCACCGAGCCGTCGGGTGAGGTGGCGGTGACGAGGTCGAGGTCCGTGGCGAGGGTCGATGCGCTCGCCCACGTCGTGCGGCGCCCGATGCGTCGCCGACCGGAGAGGTCCCAGGCGATCACCTTGCTGTCGAGCCCGACGGTGAACGCCGTGGCGCCGGACGGGTCGAACGCGGGGCCGAAGACGCGGCCCGCGTGGCCGTGGAGGATCTCGCGCAGCTGCGCGGAGTCCGCGTCCCACACGATCACGTCTCGGTCGTCGCCGGTCGAGACGATCGTCCCCCCGTCGGGGGAGAAGCCGACCCCGTTCACGACCGCGGTGTGCCGGCCGCGCGCTACCCGCCGCTTGCTCGTCCGGAGGTCGACCAGCACGAGCCGTCCGTCATCGGTGCCGTACGCGAGCGTCTTCCCGTCGGGAGACACGTCGTACGCGAAGGCGGCTTCGACCGACCCTTCTGGCGCGAACGTCCGAGCGTCGTAGAACGTCAGTCGGCCGAAGCGTTCCGCGATGATCCGCTCGCCGTCCGGCGTGATCGAGAGGTTCGCCTCGTCCTGCACCGAAGGGTCCGCGGGCACCGCCTCGACCTCGCGTCCGCTCGGGTCGTAGCGGACCCACTCCGGTCCGGAGCCCCGGTCCGCCAGCGACACGAACGACCGGCCGTCGGCGGCGTACACGATCGAGTCGCAGCACAGGAAGTCTCCTTCCTCGAGCGGCGCGTACCGAACCTCGCCGGTCGCCAGGTCGACGAAGACGAGCGACGGTCGTTGGGTCTCGGGGTCGAAGATCTGTCCGACGGCCGATCGTCCGTCGGGATGCAGGGCGATGGCGGCCTGATCGTTGAGCCGGACGATCCTCCGGAGGCGAAGCGTCTCGGCGTCGTATACGGCGAGGCCGCCGATGTGGTCGGCGGTGAGGAACGTGTCTCCGCCCGCGGAAGCGTAGATCCTCAGGACCCGGTCGCCGGTGCCCGGCAGGACCCCGATCGCACCGGGCGCCTTCAGGAGGCTGGCGAGCAGCGTGCTGCGCGTGTCGATCGAGTCCTCGAGCGCGCGTCCCTGCGTCGCCAGCAGGAGCGACAGGTCGAGCTCGTCCTCGGTCACCGCCTGGGCGCCGAGCCGGCGGGCTTCGGCAGCCTCCGCAGCGGTTCGCGCCTTGCCGCGCTGCACGATGGCGAGCCCACCGCCGACGAGCGCCAGCGCCAGGAAGACGGCGACGCCCCCGAGCAGGGCTCGCAGGCGCCGGTTCGTGCGGCGCTGGCGCTCGGCCTCGTGCTCGCTCGCCTCGCGACTCTCGGCGAGGAACTCGCGCTCGAGCTCGTTCAGCTCCGGGGCGTGCGTCGCCGCCCAATCGACCGTCGCGGACAACCGTGCGCCGCGGAAGAGCTCGGAGGATTCGCGACCGCGCAGGCCCCAATGCCGTGCCGACTCGCCCAGCTGTTGCCGCACCTGGCGTCCCTGCTGGTCCTCCTCCAGCCACCCGGCCAGCCTCGGCCATTCACGCAGGAGCGCTTCGTGCGCGATCTCGACGGTTCCGTCGCCGAGGGTCAGGAGCCGGTCGCGCGCCAACTGCGTGATCACGCGCTGCGTGCCCACGTCGCGTTCCGGATCGAACTCCCCGACGTCGGCACGGCGCCGCGTCACGGCGTCGCCGTCCGAGACGACCAGGCGAAGGAGGACCCGCCGGACGGCTTCGCGCTCGCCGTCGCTCAGCTGGTCGTATGCCGACTCGGCGAGGCGCGCGACGGCGCCCTTCACGCCGCCGGTTCGCTCGTGCGCGTCCATCCGGATCCAGCCGCCGTCGCGCGCCGGCCACAGCTCCACGAGCGCCGTCGAGAGCAGCGGAAGGCCCCCCGGCTCCTCGGCCACCTCTTCGACGAGCGCCTCGACCAGACCTTCCTCGATGCGGAGCCCGACGCGCCGCGCGGGCAGCTCGATCGCACGTCGGAGCTCGTCGCGTGACATCGGGCCGATCAGCACGTGGTTCTCGGCGAGAGGTCCGGCAAGGACCGGATAGGGGGCGAAGTGGCCGTAGTAGTCGCTGCGGACCGTGAGCACCACGATGCACCGGTCCGGCGACGAGTTGGCCGCGGCTCCGAGCGATGCGATGAACCCTGCCCGCTCCTCGTCGGTCTCGCAGAGCGTGAAGACCTCTTCGAACTGGTCGACCACCAGCACGAGGCGACGGTTCGGTCCGATGCTGTCCACCGCGGAGGCGAGCGGATCGTCGGCTGGATCGATCGTCGGATCGACGTCCGCGAGGGCCGCGGCGAGCGACGCCATCGGATGCTGACCCGGACGCATCATTGCGTGAAGCCAGCGGTCGCTCCCCGGTAGGAGTCCCGCGCCGAGCGACGGCAGGAGGCCCGCGGCCACGAGCGACGACTTGCCGCTGCCGGACGCGCCGACGACACCGAGGACTCCGAAACGCACGGTTCGGGCCGCGAGCTCGCCGACGAGCCGTTCGCGGCCGAAGAAGCTCGCCCAGTCGTCCTCCTGGAACGACGCGAGGCCCTTGTACGGGCAGACGTCCTCGGCCTCCCGCCGGGCGTCCCTGCCCCCGACCGTGTAGAGCCGGCCGAGTTTCAGCCCGATGACGTTGTTGGCGAGCTCGAGGTCGGTTGCGCGGCGCTCTCGTCCGGCCGCGAGGTACTCGGCGGCCGCCTCCAGCCGCCGCGTCGTCTCCGATCGGGCCCAGTCGCTCACGACCTCGTGGACGCGGCCGGGCACGCCTTCCGACGACCGAACCATCGATTCGAGCGGCACGTCCGGGACCGCGTCCCCGACGTAGAGACGCACGATGTCGCGAACGCCGTCCGTGTCGAGCGGCGCGAGGGTCCGGTGACCGTCGCCCCGTTCGTTCGTCGCGTCGACGAGGGCCGCGAGGCCGGGCGACGCATCCGCGCTCCTCAGGAGGCCGAGGACCATCAGCGGCCGCGCCTCGATGTCACGGCGGGCGTCCCCGAGGGCGTCGGCCACGGGCGACCCGACGACGTCGACGTCGTCCAGCACGAGGAGCCAGGGCAGGTTCGACGCGAGGGCGTCTCGCAGCGCCGCGAGGGCCATCGCCGTGCCGGCTCCTCCCGGCCCCGCGTATCGAACGCGCCAGCCCTCGTCCCGAACATGGGCCGCCATCTCCGCGGCCAGGCGGGTCTTGCCGATCTGGGGCGGCCCTGAAACGAACAGGATCCGTCCGTAGCCGCGGCGGACGTAGCGCCACGTGCCGCGCAGCCAGCGCATCTCGGGCTCGCGGCCCACGAGCGGCGTGAGCGGATCGAGCTCCGGCGGGAGGGTCGCGTCGTCGGCGAGCGGCTCGCCAGAGGCATCGATGGGTCGCGTGGACACGAACGTGGCCGCGATGACGTCCACGTCGTCGTCGAAGCCCTTGAAGGAGTGGGGACCGCGCTCCGCGAAGGTCACCCCGTCACCCGCGAGCTCGGAGGTCGTCGCGATCGCCCGCGTGACGAGGACGTCGCCCGCAGCGGCGGTGGAGCAGAGCCGGGCCGCCATGTTCAGCGCCCGCCCGCGGTACCCCTCTTCGACCGGCACGGCGTCGCCGGCGTCGATCCCGATCCCGACGGGCAGCGGGAAGGCGGGGTCGGAACGGCTCTCCTCGCCGCAGGTCGCTTGGAGCTCGAGGGCCGCCCGGAGCGCCTGGGCAGGCGACTCGAAGACCGCGAGCGCTTCGTCACCCCTCAGCTCGATGACGCGGCCGCCCCGCGCCTCGACGGCGTCGCGCGCCACGTCCGCGAACTTCCGGGCCAGCGTCGCCGCGTCGTGGTTGCCGCGTTCTCGGGTGAAGCGGGTGTAGCCGCGGACGTCGGCGATCAGGAACGTGAGGGCCTTCGACGTCGGCGTGGATCGCGTCGCCGGCGCCGAGGACCGGCTCATGCGGGCAGGGGTCGATACGAGGTGGTGCCCTCGAAACGTCGAGCTGCGCCCTTCACCCGCGGATTGTGGGCCATACCCTGTTCGTGGGCAACCCCCCGGCCTCGTGCTCACGAACGGGTCTTCCGGGATCCAGAGGCCCGCGGGGTTCGACGTCCGCGCTGCCTACGGAGGGGTCCGCTGGTCTGGCTGCCTGATCCGGAACCAGCGGTAGCCGTAGCGCTCCAGCTTCAGCTCGATCGAGGTTCCTTCGATCGCGTCGATCGCCGGGCGCTCGTCCAGGAGGTCGTCGAGCTTGGGCTCGCCGGGCACCTCGCCCAGCTCCACCTTGACCACGCTCGGGTCCGCGGAGAGGTTGTGCACCGCCACCACGGTGCGGTCGTTCCAGTCGCAGCGGTGGGCGAACACCGCGGGGACGTCCGTCTCGAGCACCTGCCACGTGCCCCATCCCAGCTCCGGCGTCTCGCGGCGGCGGCGGATCACCCGCTCCATCCAGCTGAGCAGCGAGTCGGGTTCCCGTCGCTGGGCCGCCGCGTTCACCCCGAGCGGGCCGAACCGTCCCTCGACCGGCGGTCGGAAGAGCTTCGACGG
>DASQTT010000020.1:0-6786 GCA_035641735.1 Actinomycetota bacterium
GATCGTGTTCGTGGCCGACGAGATCCAATCCGGCATGGGTCGGGCGGGACGCTGGTACGCGATCGAGGACGAGGACGTCGTGCCGGACGTCGTGCTGACCGCGAAGTCGCTCGGCGGCGGCCTCCCGATCTCCGCCGCGACGGGTCGGGAGGAGATCATGGACGCCGTGCACGTCGGCGGACTCGGCGGCACCTACGGTGGCAACCCCGTCGCCGCCGCGGCCGCGCTGGCCGTTCTCGAAAAGATCGAACGCGAACGGTTGCTCGAGCGATCGCGCGCGATCGGCGAGACGATCGCGAGCCGGTTCGCGCGGATGCAGGAGCGCTTCGCGGTCGTCGGTGACGCCCGCGGGCGGGGTGCGATGCGCGCGATCGAGCTCGTCGCCGACCGGACGACGAAGGAGCCGCTGGGCGCCGATGCGATGGTCGCGATCGGGCGGGCCGCGCTCGAGCGCGGCGTGATCGTCCTGACCGCCGGGACGTACGGCAACGTCGTCCGGCTGCTCCCGCCGATCACGATCGACGACGGCCTGCTGGAGGAGGGGCTGGACCTGCTGGACGAGGCCCTTGTCGTCGCGACGGGCTGAGGGCGGCTCCCGGCTCCGGCGCCTGGCCCTCGATCTCACGCCCCTGCGGGCGTCCCGGGACTTCCGACTGGTCTGGCTCGGACTGCTGATCACCTCCGCGGGCAGTCAGTTCACGCTCGTCGCGGTGCTCGTCCAGGTGAAGGAGCTGACGGACTCCGAGGTGGCCGTGGGCTCGACCGGCCTCGCCTACCTGACCGGCCTCGTCACGGGCACGCTCGCCGGCGGCGCCGTCCTGGACGCGCACGATCGGCGCCGGATGCTGATGGCCGCGCAGGGGGTACTCGCCGTCGGGTCCGGGACGCTGCTGCTGGGCGCGCTGCACGGCGACCCACCACTGTGGGTCGTGTACGGCGGTCTGGCGATCCTGGCCGCCGGGAGCGCGATCGACGGCCCGACGCGCAACGCGATGACCCCCCGGCTGGTCGGACACTCCCTCGTGCCGGCCGCGCAGGCGCTGAACCAGGTGGTCTGGAACACCTCCGCCCTCGTGGGACCGGCGGTCGCCGGCCTCGTCGTCGTCGGACTCGGCTTCACCGCCGCGTACGCGATCGATCTCGCGTCGATCCTCTGCATGTTCTTCGCCGCCGCGCTGCTCCGCCCGATGCCGCCGCTCGCGACCGACCGCATCGAGGGAGGGCTCCGCGCGATCCGGGAGGGCTTCTCGTTCGCCCGCCGGCACCGCCTGATCATGTCGACGTTCGTGATCGACCTGGTCGCGATGATCTTCGGCTCGCCGCGGGCCCTGTACCCGTTCCTGATCGTCGGTCAGTTCCAGCAACCGTTGGACGCGGTGGGCCTCCTGTTCGCCGCTCCGGCGGGCGGCGCCCTCCTCGGAGCGCTCACGAGCGGATGGACGGGACGCGTCCAGCGACAGGGGCTCGCGGTGATCGTCGCGGTCGCGGCGTGGGGACTCGCGATCGCCGCCTTCGGGGCGTCGGGACCGAACCTCTGGCTCGGCCTCGCGATGCTCGCGCTCGCGGGCTGGGCGGACGTGATCAGCGCGATCTTCCGCTCGACGATCCTGCAGGTGTCCGCCCCCGACCACCTCCTCGGCCGGCTCAACGGGATCCACATCCTCGTCGTGACCGGCGGGCCGCGGCTCGGGGACGTCGAGGCGGGCCTCGTGGCCCGAGCGGTCACCCCCACCTTCTCGGTGATCTCCGGGGGCCTCGCGTGCGTCGCCGGCGCCGTGCTGGTCGCGCTGGCGTATCCGGAGCTCCGCGATGCTCGCGCGCGGCCGAGGTCCTGAGTAGGCTCGCCCGGATGGAGAAGCTCGAAGGAGACGAGCTGCGGTTCGCGACCCGCGACCTCGAGGGCTGGAAGTTCCTCGGTGACGCGATCCACAAGGACTTCACGTTCCGGGGGTTCCGAGCGGCGATCGCGTTCGTGAACCGGATCGCGGAGCAGGCGACCGCCGTGGGCCACCACCCGGACCTCGAGATCCACTACAACCGCGTCGTCGTCTCGCTCTCGACCCATGACGCAGGGGGCGTCACGGAGAAGGACGTCGAGCTCGCGGGGAAGATCGACGCGGTCGTCGAGCCCGGCGACGACTAGAACGGTGGCCGAGGCCGTCCGCACGGCCGAGCTCCGGGTGCTCGACGGGCCGAACGTGTACTTCCCCCGTCCCGCGATCAAGCTCACGCTCGAGGTTCCCGGCTGGCTGCGGGCGTCCGAGGAACGGGCGGCACGAGCGGCGCAGGCGGCCGGCGTGACCGGCGCCGAGGCGGGGGCGCCGGGGGGCGAGCGACGCCTGCGGCTGGCGGCCCGGGTCGCGGTGCAGCTCGCGCGCCGGATCGCCAGGGCCACCGGCACCGGCCGACTCGCCGTCCGGGGTCGGGTGGGTCCCGAGCCGGGGCAGATCGTCGTGGCCTTCCCCTGGCGACGCCGCGAGGCCGCCGAGGCGCTGGCCCGGGCGATCGCCGACGCCACCGGCGCCGTCCTGCGCCGCTCCGCCGACCGGCTCGTGGCCGAGCTGGCCGCCGAGGTCGAGCGAGTGGATCCCGGGCCGGAGCCGGCGGTCCTCGACCCCGAGGTTCCGGTGGTACAGGTGACGGGCACGAACGGCAAGACGACGACCACCCGGTTGCTCGCCCACCTCGTCACCGTCGCCGGCCTCCGCGTGGCCTACTCCTCGACCGACGGCGTCTACCGGAACGGCCGACGCGTGGTCGAGGGCGACTATTCGGGGTTCGCCGGCGCCGAGACCGCCCTCGAACAGCGACCCGACGTCGCCGTCCTGGAGACGGCGCGAGGAGGCATCCTGCTGCGCGGGATCGGCGTCCTGCACAACGACGTGGCCGTCGTCACGAACGTGTCCGCCGACCATCTCGGGCTGCACGGCATCACGACGGTCGACCAGCTGGCGGAGGTCAAGGCGACGATCACGCGGATCACCCGCCCCCAGGGATGGGCCGTCCTGAACGCGGACGATCCCAGGGTCCTGGCGATGCGCCGGGTCGCGACGGGTCGGCCGTGGCTGTTCACGCTGGATCCCGGGCATCCGGCCCTGCGGGACGTGCTCGTGGAGGACGGCCGCGCGATGACGGTGCTCGACGGCACGATCGTGTGGATCGACGGCCATGCGGTCCATCCGCTCGTGCAGATCGAGCGGGTCCCCGTGACGCTCTCGGGGATCTCGGGGATCTACACGCAGAACGCGCTGGCCGCGGCGGCCGCCGGCCTCGCCGTGGGGCTGCGGCCCGCCGACGTGGCCCGCGGCCTCAGGACCTTCGTCCCCGACCCGAAGGTGAACCCCGGACGCAGCAACCTGTTCTCCCTGGACCGCAGGATCGTGGTCCTCGACTACGCGCACAACGAGGCCGGGATGGACGGGCTCGTCGAGATCCTGGGCGGGCTGCGCGCGCCCGGCAGCGAGATCTGGCTCGCGATCTGCACCGCGGGCGACCGGACGGACCGGATCCTCGAGGGTTTCGCGCTGCGGGCCGCCCTCGGAGCCGATCACCTCGCGATCTCGGAGCTCGTGCAGTACCTCCGGGGACGATCCCGCGAGGACATCGTCGACCACCTGCGGCGCGGCGCCGCGAGAGCCGGCAAGCGGGACGTCCCGGTGTACCGGGACGAGATGCGCGCCCTACGGTCGATGCTCGAGGCGTCGGCGCCTGGGGATGTGGTCTCGGTCACGGCCCTCGGCCAGCGGCCGCAGGCGTTCCGGTGGCTCCGCGACAAGGGCGCTCGGCAGCTCGGGCCGGGCGATGTGCGGCGGCTCGCCCGCCGCGCGCGGGGTGGCTCCTCAGGCTGAGGTCCACCGGGACTGGGAGACTCGGTGGGATGGCGTTCGCCACCCACTCCGCGATGGAGTCTGCCCTGGTCGTCGCCTCGAACCGGGGACCGGTCAGCTTCGAGCGGGACGACCAGGGGAAACTCGTGTCCCGCCGCGGGTCCGGGGGCCTCGTCACGGTCCTCGCCGGCGTGCTGGAGCGCGACGACGCCACCTGGGTCGCGTCGGCGGTCACCGAGGGCGACCGTGACGTCGCCCTACGAGGCCGGAGGCTCGAGGGGGCGGCGCAGCGGGTCCGGTACGTCAACATCCCGGAGGAGCGCTTCGACGGCTACTACAACGGGATCGCGAACGGGATCCTGTGGTTCGCGCACCACTACCTGTGGGACATCCCTCGCACCCCCAGCTTCGGGGAATCGACCGAGCACGACTGGGCCGACTACGTCGAGGCGAACCGCGTCTTCGCGCGGGCGCTCGCGACGGAGGCGAAGCAGGATCCGGTCTTCCTGATCCAGGACTACCACCTCACGCTGGTCCCCCGGATGCTGCGGGAGCTCGTCCCCGCGGCGCGGATCCTCCACTTCTCGCACACCCCGTTCGCCGGTCGCACGTACCTGCGGACCCTTCCGGTGGACATGCGCCGCTCGATCCTTCGAGGCATGCTCGGCGCCGACGTGCTCGGCTTCCAGGGGCGGCAGTGGGTCGAGAACTTCCTCCTCTCCGCTCGGGAGCTCGAGGAGGTCCACGTCGACATCCGCGCGCATCGCGCCGAGGTGGACGGGCGGGAGGTGCAGGTCCGCTCCTTCCCCGTGGCGGTCGGCGCGCAGGAGATCCGCCAGGCGGCGAGCAACGATCGTGCCGGGAAGCAGCGGGCGAAGGTGGAGAAGATCCGCGGCGATCGGAAGCTGCTCCTTCGAGTCGACCGGCTCGAGCCGTCGAAGAACATCCTGCGCGGGTTCCTTGGGTTCGAGCTCTTCCTCCAGAAGTACCCGGGGTGGCGTGGCCGCGTCGTCTTCCTCGCGCTGCTGAGTCCCTCCCGCGAGGAGGTCCCCGCCTATCGCGACTACGCCGAGGATTGCCTGGCGACCGCCGACCGGATCAACAACGCCTTCGGCAAGGAGGACTGGACGCCCGTGGTCGTCAAGGTCCAGGAGGACTACCAGTACGCGGTGGCCGCCTACGCCGAGTACGACGCGATGCTCGTGAACCCGGTGCACGACGGCATGAACCTCGTCGCGATGGAGGGCCCCATCGTCAACGCGCGCGGCGGCACGCTGATCCTGTCGCGGAACGCCGGAGCGTTCGGACGCCTCGGCCGGCACGCGCTCGCGATCAACCCGTTCGACCTGTCGGAGACGGCCGAGGGGATCCGGGAGGGGCTGGAGATGCCTGAGGAGGAGCGGACCCGGCGCGCGCGAGGCCTCCAGCGGTCCTCCCTGGCGCACACGCCGGCGACGTGGCTCGCTTCCCAGCTCCGCGCCGTTGACGAGGTTCGGCCGCCGCGGGAGTGATCCGCTAGGGCCCGAGCGCCTCGGCCAGCTGCCGGAGGAGCGCCACGACCCCCTCGGGACCGTCCACCGCCAGGTCGGCGGCGGCGGCGACCTCGTCGGACGTCTCAGGTCCCCTCGCGATCACCGCGCACGTCCACACGCCCTCGGTCCGGAGCCGGGTGAGGGCCGTGAAGGCATCCAGATCGCCGACGTCGTCGCCGGCGAACATCGCCGCCTCGAGCGAACGCTCCCGGACGATCCGTTCGACGGCTCCTCCTTTCCGAGGCCGGCCGGCGGGCATCAGTTCGAGGATCCGCTTGCCGCCGAGCAGCTCGAGGCCGTGAGCGGCCGCGAGGTCCACGAGCGCGGGCTCGGCCGCGGCCGCGGCCGCCAGCGGATCGTCGAGCCCTCGGAAGTGCACGGCCACGGCCGCCCCCTTGCGCTCGACCCAGGCGCCGAGCGCGGCGGCGACCTCCTCGGTCGCCCGGAGCACCTCCGCGGCCATCGGGGGCTCGTCCTCAAGGCCGTGGGTCCCGACCGCCGCCACCCCGGGGACGTCGACGATCGATCGGATGTCGGCGGAATGTCGGCCGGACACGATCGCGACGACGGCGAGCTTCCCGGCGAGTCGCCCGAGGACCTCGGGCACCTCGGGCAGCACCCGCGCGAGGTCCGGCGTCGGCACGATCGGGGCGAGCGTCCCGTCGAGGTCCAGGAACACCCCGGCGCGCTCCGCCCGGCTGGTCATCGCCCGGACGAGCTCCTCGGCCTCCACGTCGCGTCCTACGTGGCGCGACCGGCGCGGATCGCCGCGCACTCGACGCACAGGACCGACCACGGCCGGGCCTCGAGTCGGGCCTCCGGGATCAGCCGGCCGCAGCGGTCGCAGATCCCGTAGGTGCCGTCCTCCACCTTCTGCAGAGCGCGGTCGACGTCCTCGAGCATCGCCCCGAGTTCCCGGGCGGTGCCGACGCGGTTCAGCCGCTCCACGGCCTCCGTCGTGCCCTCGCCGATCCGCTTCCCGAAGGACACCGACGCGTGCGGATCGCGCTCGATCGCCTTCATCTCGCCGAGCTCCGCTGTCAGCTCGTCGCGGCGCGCGCGCAGCTCGTCACTGATCTGGGTGAGGTCCACGAGCTAGCGCCGGCCGTTCGAGAGATCGATCAGGTCGACGTCGCCGCCGACCGCTTCGATCGACCCACCCTCGGCGGCCCGGAGGGCTGCCGGGGTCGCGCTGCCCCTGCGCTTCTCGAGCTCCTTGTAGACCTCGGTGGCGTAGTCGACGCAGAGGACGATCGTGTCGCCGGGACGGCCGCGATCCAGGGCGCGACGCGCGGCATCCATCTCGTCGATCTCGATCTCGACCGTTCCCGCCCTGGCCTTGCCCTCGCTCATCGCCTCGCGCACGCCTGCCGCGACGATCTCCGCCGTCTCGCCCCGCGGCCGTCCGCGCGGGTTCCGGTCCTCGC
>DASQTT010000021.1:0-4564 GCA_035641735.1 Actinomycetota bacterium
CGTCCGCGCCCTGCCGCACCATCAGCGGGACCGGCCAGCTCGTGCCGTCCTCGGGCTTCGAGGGGATGAACCGCCGCTGCGAGAAGCGGAGGCGCTCGTCCTCGAGGGCGACCGTGATCGCCGGGTAGCTCGGCTGGAAGATCCACGCGTCCATGATCCGGCGGACGGGCTCGCCGGTCTCGTCCTCGAGGGCGTCCCAGAGGTCATGGGTCTCGGTGTTCTTGTACGCGTGCTTCCCCAGGTAGCGACGGATCCCGTCGCGGAACCGCTCGGGGCCGAGCCACTGTTCCAGCATCCGGAGGACCGCGCCGCCCTTCACGTACGTGAGGGTGTCGAACATCCCGCTCGCGTCGTCGGGCGATCGGACCTCGTACTCGATCGGACGCGTCGTCTCGAGCGCGTCCACCTCGAGCGCCGACGTCCGCGACCGGATGAAGTCGTTCCAGATCCCCCAGTCCGGCCGGTACGCGTCGACGGCGAGCATCGACATGAACGTCGCGAATGCCTCGTTCAGCCAGATCCCGTTCCACCACCGCATCGTCACGAGGTCGCCGAACCACATGTGAGCGATCTCGTGGGCGATCGTCTCGGCGATGTCGACCCGCTCTTCACGCGTGGCACGGTCGGGATCGACGAGCAGGACCTGCTCCCGATAGGTGATGCAGCCCACGTTCTCCATCGCACCCTGCGCGAAGTCGGGGATCGCCACGTTGTCGAGCTTCTGCTCCGGGTACGGGATCCCGTAGTACTCCGAGAACCAGTTCAGGGAGTGGACGCTCGTCTCGATCGCGAACGCGGTGAGGTTCCCCTTGCCGGGGACGTGGACGACGCGGATCGGCACGCCGTCCGCGTCGGTGGGATCGGTGGCCTCGAGCGGACCGACGACCCACGCGGCGAGGTACGTGGACATCGGCATCGTGTCGGCGAACCGGATCCGCACGCGACCGTCGTCGAGGCGTTCGCGGCCGATCTCGGGGCCGTTCGAGACCGCGAGCAGGCCGTCCTTCACCACGATCGTGATCGCGAAGACCGCCTTGAGGTCGGGCTCGTCCCAGCAGGGGAAGGCGCGACGGGCGTCGGTCGCCTCGAAGTGCGTGGTGCCGATCACGCGCCGATCGCCGTTCTCGTGGTACGTGCTCCGGTAGAAGCCCGTGAGCCGGGGGTTCAGCTCCCCTCCGAACGCGATCCGCAGCGACCATGCGCCGGCTTCGGCGGCCTGCGCGAGCGCGATCGTCGCCCGTTCGGTGTCCCCGTCGGTGAGTATCGAGGCCACCTCCACGGCGCGCCCGTCCGACGCGGTCAGGGTGGCCTCGCGGAGGTCGAGCTCGTTCGCGTTCAGGACGATCTCGGTGACGGGCTCGGACACGTCGACGGCCGCCTCGACCACGCCGGTGAAGGTGCCCGCGTCCAGGTCCGGCTCGAGCACGAGTTCGTACCGTGACGGCACGACCGTGCGAGGGAGGCGGTACCGCGCCTCGGACTCCTCCATCAGTCGTTCACGAACGTGAGCCAGTGCAGGTACCGGTCGTTCTCGCCCTTGGTCGCGGCGAAGAAGGCTCCCTGGAGCTCCTTGGTGACGGGCCCGCGATGCCCCTCCCCGACCACGCGATCGTCGACCTCCCGGATCGGGGTGACCTCCGCCGCCGTCCCAGTGAAGAAGCACTCGTCGGCGTTGTAGAGGTCGGTCCGGACGAGGTTCTCCTCCTGGACCTCGTAGCCCAGGTCCCGCGCGAGCGCGATCACGGATCCGCGGGTGATCCCGTCGAGGCAGCCCGCCGCGATCGGGGGCGTGGTCAGGACGTGGTCCCTGACGATGAAGACGTTCTCACCCGACCCGTCGGTCACCATCCCGGCTTCGTTGAGCATGATCGCCTCGTCGTACCCCGCTTTCAGGCTCTCGACCTTCGCCAGGACGGAATTGATGTACTGACCGGTGGCCTTGGCGGCGGCCGGGAGCGAATTCTGCGAGTTCCGCCGCCAGCTGCTGACCTTGATCCGCACGCCGTGGTCCAGCGCGTCCTCCCCGAGGTACGCCCCCCACGGCCACACCGCGATCACGACGTTCACCGGGGCATCGAGTGGGTTCACTCCCATCTCGCCGTATCCGCGGAGCAGCAGCGGCCGCACGTAGCACGCCTCGAGCCCGTTCGCGGCGATCACGTCCTTCGTCGCCTGCGTCAGCGCCTCACGGGAGAACGGGACTTCCAGGTGATAGAGCTTCGCCGAGCGGAACAGGCGCTTCAGGTGCTCGTCGAGTTGCCAGACGGCCGGGCCCCGCGCGGTGTCGTAGGCGCGGATGCCCTCGAAGACCCCGCTGCCGTAGTGGACGGCGTGCGACAGCACGTGGATCGTCGCGTCCTGCCAGTCGACGAGCTCGCCGTCCATCCAGATCTTGTCGACCTGCGCGATCGGCACCGCGGCCTCCTCCTCGGTTCCGGGATCGCCGGACCGTTCCCGCTCGGCGCGGGTTCCACAGGATACCCGGCGCCGTGCCGTGAACGGTGACGCGCCGCCCCGTCATGCGAGGTCGTAGGCCCGCCACTCGATCGCGACGTCTCGCGCCTCCGACGGATCGAGCGTGCCGAACCGCTCTTCGGCCCACCGCCGGATGTCGCCGGCTACCTCGCGCCTGCGCTCGTCCGGCACGTCCCAGGTCCACGAGTGCAGGCCCTCGCTCATCTGCTCGATGAACGTGCCCAAGGAGATGTCGACGCGTTCCGGGATCGGGGGCAGCACTCGTGGACGGGCGCCGTGCTCGGCGAAGGCTGCGTCGAGGCGAGCGATCTCCCGCAGATCCAGGCCGCGGGCGAACGGCCGACCGGTCGCGGCGACGAACCGCGCGGTGACCTCTCGCCACGTCGGCGGGATGTCGCCGGTGGAGACCAGGACCGAGCCGGGCCTGGCGACCACTCGGACCAGCTCGGCGACGGCCCGCTCCCAGGCGGGGATCAGATGGAGCACGTGACGGACGAGGGCGACCCCGAAGCTCCCCTCGCCGAACGGCAACGCGATGGCGTCGCCGAGCACCAGGGGGAACGGAGGCCCGTTCGCCTTCTCCTCGAGTTTCCTGAGCATCGGCTCGGAGAGATCGAGACCCACGAGGTCCACGCCGGCGGCCGCGAGCGGTAGGGCGACGAGGCCGGTGCCGACACCGATCTCGAGACCGCGACGACCACCCAGCTCCGCGGCGAGCAACTCCGTCTGGCGCCGCGATGCCTCTTCGGAGATATGGCGGGTCCGGTCGTAGTACTCGACCGCGCGGTCGAAGCGAACGGAGTCGCTCACGACTTCGGGATCTCCTTCGTCGGGTCGACGAACGGGAGCGCCTCGACGGCCGCGGCCCGCGTCCCCCCGGGCGACTCGATCTCCAACGTGGTTCCGACGTCGAGCATCGACGCCGGCACCCACGCGTAGCCGATGTTGCGCTCGAGACGAGGGGACCACGCCCCCGCGGTGACCCGGCCGACGCGGTCCCCGCTAGGCGAGCGCACCGGCCAGAAGTCGTTCAGCGCTCCCTCTTCGCGCATCGGATCGCCGTCGATCCCGATCCCGACTAGCTTCCGATCGACGCCCTCCGCGGCGACGAGACGGAGCGCGTCCTTGCCGAGGAAGTCCGCCTCCTGATCGAGCTCCACCAGGCGCTCGAGGCCCGTCACGTGGAAGGGCGTGTCCTCCGCGCCCATGTCGGATCCGTAGTTGAAGATCCCCGCCTCGATCCGGCGGGCCTCGGAGGGAGCGATCGCGCGGATCCCGTGCGCGGCGCCGGCCTCTTCGACGAGCCGCCAGAGGTCGTCGCCGCGCGAGGAGTCGCGCAGGTAGATCTCGAACCCCACCTCGCCGGTCCAGCCGGTTCGGGAGACCACGACGGGGATCCCGTCCACCTGGGCCTCCGCGCATCGGTAGTAGCGGAGCCCCACGATCTCGCTGCCGAAGAGCGCAGCGATCACCTCCTTCGAACGAGGGCCCTGCACCTGCATCGGAGCCACGTCGGCCTCGCGGATCTGCACGTCCAGCCCGGCGAAGGCGGCCACGCCCGTCGCGTACAGCAGGACGTCGGAATCGGCGATCGCGAACCAGAACCGGTCCTCGGCGAGGCGGAGCAACACGGGATCGTTCACGATGCCGCCCCGCGGGGATGTGATCGGCACGTATCGGCACTGCCCGACGTCGCACGTCGTCAGGTCGCGGCACGTCAACAGGTTCGCGAAGCGGAAGGCGTCCGGTCCGATGATCTCGATGCAACGCTCGACCGAGACGTCCCACATCGTCACGCCCTCGAGGAGGGCCCAGTACTCGGTCACGGGGTCGTCGTAGAGAGTGGGCAGCAGCATGTGGTTGTAGAGCCCCCAGCTCCGGCACCCGGCCCGCTCGGTCGCCCGGAAGTACGGCGACTTCCGGTACCACGGCTGGACGTAGAACGTGAAGGTCTCCGACATGCGACCCCTTCCGTGAGGAAAACCGGAGCCTACGAGAGGACCGGTCAAGGTGCGCCCACGACGCTCCGATGGGGACCGGGGACGGGACATGGCGCCGATCACCTCGAGATCCGGAGCGGTGGAGGCGG
>DASQTT010000022.1:0-2511 GCA_035641735.1 Actinomycetota bacterium
TGCGTCCCACGAGCTCCGAACGCCGATCACGGTGTGCCGCGGTCATCTCGACGTGCTGAACCTCCGGGCCGATCCCGAGGAGGTCGCGGAGACGCTCGGGCTGGTGGTCGACGAGCTGGCCAGGATGGGGAGGCTGGTGGACGACATCACGACCCTCACGCGCCTGGAGGACCCGAGCGGACTTCACCTCGAGTCGTTCGGTTCCGACGCGCTGGTCCGCGAGGTCGCGGCGAAGGCCGAGCCCTTGCTCGACGGCCGGCTCTCCGTGGACCTCGCCGACGAGGGCCCGATGGTCGCGGATCGGCAGCGGATCCACCAGGCGCTCCTCGGTCTCCTGTCGAACGCGGCGGTGCACGCGGGCGCGACCGCGCACGTCACCCTTCGATCGGAGCAGGAGCCCGATGCATGGCGCTTCGACGTCGTCGACGACGGGGTCGGCCTGGTCGGCGTGGATCGCAGCACGCTGTTCCATCCGTTCATCCACGGCGCTCGATCCGAGGGATCCGGCCTGGGTCTGGCCCTCGTCGAGAGCATCGCCAGGGCCCACGGCGGCGAGGCCGGCGTCGGGGACTCCACGGACGGCGCAGCGTTCTGGATCCGGATCCCGCGATGAAGGTGCTGGTGGTCGAGGACGAGGCGAACATCGCCTCCTTCATCCTGAAGGGGCTCGCCGGCGCGGGCTACGAGACGGAGCACGTGGCGACCGGAACGGAAGCGATCGAACGGGCGCCGGACGCCGACGTGATGGTTCTCGATCTGGGACTTCCCGACCTCGACGGGATCGACGTGCTCAGGCGGATCCGCGAGCGAGACCTCGAGACGCAGGTGATCGTCCTCACCGCTCGAGCGGAGCTCTCGGATCGCGTGGACGGCCTCGAGCGTGGAGCTGACGACTACCTCGTGAAGCCGTTCGCCTTCGAGGAGCTCTTGGCTCGCATCCGGGCAAGGGTCCGGAGTCTCGAACAGGTTGAGCGAAGGCACCTGAGCGTCGACGGGATCAGGATGGACCTGTTGGACCGGAAGGTCTCGGTCGACGGCCACCGAGTCGACCTCTCGGCCCGTCAGTTCGAGCTGCTCGAGGTCTTCTTGCGGTCCGGGGGTGAGATCCTGCCGCGTGATCGGCTCCTCGAGCAGGTATGGGGACTCGACTTCGACCCCGGAACCAACGTCGTCGACGTCTATGTCGGTTACCTCCGGAAGAAGATCGGCGCGGAACGGATCGAGACCGTTCGGAACCAGGGCTATCGCCTCAAGCGGCACCTCTGATCGCTACAGGTAGGACTCGAGCTCCTCCGGAGACAGCCCCCGGACGATGTCGAGGAACGCGTCCACCGCGCCAGGATCGAACTGGAGCCCTCGCTGGCGCTCGATCTCCTCGATGGCGCGGTCAACCGGCCACGCCTCCTTGTAGGGGCGCGCGTGCGTGAGCGCGTCGAAGACGTCCGCGACGGTCGTGATCCGGCCGACGAGCGGGATGTCCTCGCCGGCCATGCCCGCGTACCCGCCGCCGTCCCATCGTTCGTGATGCGACCAGGCGACCCGCTCGGCCATCCGCAGCGTCGCCGACCGGCTGCCCGACAGCAGGCGCGCACCGATCTCGGTATGGGTCTTCACCACCGCGAACTCTTCCTCGGTCAGCTTCCGAGGTGCGAGCAGGATGCTGTCGGGAACGCCGATCTTCCCGACGTCGTGGAGCGCGGCCGCCCGCCGCAGCAGCCCCACGTCCTCCGGTGGCAGGCCGACCGTCTCCGCGATCAGCGCAGCCATCGACCCCACCCGCCGGGTGTGGTTCCCCGTGTCGTCGTCCCGGAATTCCGCCGCGAGCGCCAGACGCTCGAAGGTCTCGGTCTGCGCGTCCTCCAGGTCCTTCGTTCGTTCGACGACCCTCCGCTCGAGGGAGTCGCGCTCGGCGCGGAGCTCGCCCTCGAGGAACCGGATCTCGAGGATGTTGCCGATCCGCAGGAGGACCTCCTCCATGTCGAGCGGCTTCGTGAGGAAATCCCGGGCACCGGCGGCGAGCGCCCGGTGCTTCACCTCCGTGGTGGCGTCCGCCGTCAACACGAGGATCGGCAGGCGGGCCTTCGGGTCCGACGACGCGTGGAGCGCCTCCATCACCGCGAACCCGTCGATGTGCGGCATGTGGAGGTCGAGGAGCACGACGTCCGGCCCGAGATCGGCGACAAGATCCTCGACGTCCCGGGGGTCGGTCGTGGTTGTGACGTCCGTGTAGCCCGCCTTGGCGAGGATCCGCTCGAGCAGGAATACGTTCGGCGGCTCGTCGTCGATGACGAGGATCCGAGCATCGGGGTGGCGTGCCTCTGTTGTCATCGAGAGAGGCCTTGGGCAGGGCGGCGAAGACCTGGACGCGCTCCAGTATCGGCCCGTCGATCGGCCCACTCAACCGCACCGTGAGAGGCCCTTCCACCCGGATGATCGGCGATCGTGATCAACCGATGGTCGGCAGACTGCGGAAGGCTCTCGGTCGTGGGCGGAGACGACAGGATTCGAACC
>DASQTT010000023.1:0-6367 GCA_035641735.1 Actinomycetota bacterium
GCGCGCCGGTCGACTCCGCGCGCTCGCGGTGCTCGCGCACGGCCGCCCATGCCTCGTCAACGCCCTCGGACCTCGCGGCGGACACCATCAGCACCGGCGGGTCCCAGTCGCGGGCGGCGCCGAGGTGCAGCATCTGTCGGAGCTCCTTCGCCACGTCCGCGGCGCCGTCGCGGTCGGCCTTGTTCACGACGAAGACGTCGGCGGCCTCGAGGATCCCCGCCTTCGCGATCTGCACGGCGTCCCCCATCCCCGGCGCGAGCACGACGACGGCGGTGTCGGTGGCGGCGGCCACGTCGACCTCCGCCTGCCCCACACCGACCGTCTCGACGAGGATCACGTCGTGGCCGGCGGCGTCGAGGATGCGGACGGCCTCGGGCGCGGCCAGCGCCATCCCCCCGAGGTGCCCGCGCGTCGCCATCGACCTGATGAACACGCCCGGGTCGACCGCGTGGTCCTGCATCCGGACCCGGTCGCCGAGCAGAGCCCCTCCCGTGTACGGCGACGTCGGATCGACCGCGAGCACCGCGGCGCGGAGGTCCTCCGCCCGCGCCAGACGGACGAGCTCGCCGGCGAACGTGGACTTCCCCACGCCGGGCGCGCCGGTCACGCCGATCGTCGCCGCCCGGCCCGTATGGCCGTAGATCCCGGCGGAGAGCTCCGGGAGCACCGGGGCGTCGTCTTCCACCGCCGAGATCGCCCGGGCGATCGCGCGACGCTCGCCGGCGAGCACGCCCTCGACCAGCGCGGCGACGTCCATCGCGCCGCAGCCTACCCGGGGACCCGCGACGGCTCGGCCGAACCGGCCGCGCCGGGGATCGCCTCCAGGGCCGCGCGGATCGCGCGGCAGAGCGCTCGCTGCCGGACGAGCGCCGGATCGTCGTCCGTCGCGACCTTCGACCGGATCATCGCCAGGTTCACCTGCTCGCGCTGGAGCCGACCGAGGAGCCGGGCCGCTCGATCGCCCGCTCGCCGACCCATCCGCAGCCGCGCTCGCCGCCGCCCGCGAACGGACTCGAGGGTCGCCAGCTCCTGCGGCGTGAGCGCGGCATCGTCGACCTCGGCCTCCAGCGCTTCCCGGAGCCAGCGCCGCTCCCTGCGGTGCGCCAGCCCGATCGCGAGCGCGACGAAGATCAAGAGCGGCAGCCCTTTCAGGGCGGTCGCGAACGGGATCAGCAGCCACTCGGCGCCCTCCCACGGATGCGCCGGGAACAGATCGAGGATCGGAGAGTTCCAGAGGAAATGGCCGACCACCGCCACGACGACCAGCGGGATCGCCGACCGCACGCGCGCCGCGAGGGGGCGGCGGTCCCGTCGGGTGCCGACGATCGCGATCGCCATCCCCACGAGCCCCGTGTACAGCACGTGGGAGTACAGCCCGCTCGCGATCACGCGGACGAAGAACCCCTCGAGGACCCCGCGCACGTCGCCCCCGAACACCGCGAGGAAATAGAACACGTCCTCGACGACGGCGAAGCCCAGGCCGCAGAGCGCGCCGTAGACGAACCCGTCCATGCGATCGTCCATCTCCTCGCGCGCGATCAGCACGATCAGGACGACGCCGAGGCCCTTCAGGGTCTCCTCGACGACGGGCGCGGTGATCGCGGCGCTCCATCTGGTGGCGAGGTCCGGACCGCCGAGCCTCGCCACGACGAGCGCCCACCCGGCGTTCCCGATCGCCGACAGGGTGGTCGCCGCCACGGCGCCCCAGACGAACGCGGCGACCAGGAGCGGGATCGGTTCGCGTTCGTACAGGTCCAGGAAGTAGACCAGTAGGGCCGCTGGCGCCGCGTACACGACCACGAGGGCCCAGGAGAGCGCCCACCCCGCCGGAGACATCTCGCGGAACAGGTTCTGCTCCCCCACGGCCACGATGCCGGTCAGCCCGACGATCACGACGTAGAGCCAGAACGCCGGGAGTCGCGGCTGGAAGAAGCGGCCCTGGAGCAGGGTGGTCGGGCTCGCCGGCTCCACTCAGCGGACCTCGGCCCCGTCGATCATCCGCTCGAGCTCCTCCGCGATCAGCTCGAGCTGTCCTTCGAACCCCCATCCGTCGAAGACCGCCACCGCGCCGGAGGGCCCGACGACCGCCGTGACGGCGCCCTCGATCGCGGCGCCGCCCTCCGGCTCCGTGCCGATGTACGCGAAGCGTGCCGCCGGGACCCCACGGCCGAGGACGACGTGCCCGAGGGCGGAGACCCGCAGACGCTCGAGCTGGCGGCTGAGGACCTCGTCCACGTAGAAGTGAGCCGCGTCCTCCGCCTCGCCGCCGAGCCCGTCGATCGCGAGGAGGTCGAGCGCGCCGCCGCCCCGCGAGAGCTGGACGAACGTCGCCTCGACCGTGGTCCCGGCCGGGCTCGTGAGCGCGACCCGGTCTCGCCGCACGATCGCCCATCCCGGCGGCGGATGGACCGTGAGCGCACTGACCGAAACGGCCGGCACATCGGGCACGGGGAGGGCCGCCGCGGTGACGAACCCACCCAGCACCGTGACGACGATCACGCCGGCGACGACCCAGACCGGGAGCCAGCGACGGACCGGACGGACGGCGCCCGTCGCCGCGTCCGGCCGAACCGGGAGCGCGCCCGCGCGGCCGCTCATCCCGCTTCGGCCACCGACAAGAGCGACGTGAACCGGGCGAGACGGACGGGGTGCCGAAAGAGCCCGTGGACCCGCCCCCGCCGAAGGACGAGATCGCGCAGCACCGCGCGACCGTCGGGTCGCGTCGGATCGGGCAGCCCGAGACGGAGCGGCACGCTCGTGAGCGCGAGCAGACGCTCGGAGTCCGTTCGGACCCGGACGTGCGCGTCGGGGACGTCGCCGTCCCCGACCCGCACCTCGTCGCGGTCGATCCGCACGTGCACCGTCACCGCCGCGTCGCGGACGTCGAGGACGACGACCGAGGCCCGCAGTTGACGCGACCGCTCGCGACCGCGGCCGAGGTTCTGTTCGACCAGGTCGCTCAGGAGCATCGTCAGGCCGCTCGGCTCCGACCCGACGACCGTCACCCTCACGGGAGGAGGACCACCTTCGTGGCCTCGTGCCGGTCGAAGCGCTCGTAGCCCTCCGGGGCTTGCTGAAGCGGGAGCCGATGACTGACGATCGGCGTCGGATCGACCTCGCGACGCTCGAGGGCGGCCATCGCACGCTCCCACCACGCGAGGACCGGCGTGAGGCCGGCGAACCGGAAGCTGAGGGCGCGGCTCCATGACGCTCCCAGCTGGAAAGGCGTCACCTCCGAGGCGTAGACGCCGACGACGACGACGGTCCCCCCTCTCCGGACCACGTCCGTCGCGCTCTCGAAGGCCGATGGATGGCCGACCGCGTCGATCACCGCATCGGCGCCCCGCCCGCCCGTCGCCTCCGCGAGGACCGTGATGGGGTTCCGCTCGTCGAGATGCACCGGGGTCGCCCCGGCTCCCTCCGCCAGGGCGAGCCGCTGAGGTTCGCGATCGATCGCGTACACGGACGCGGCGCCGAGCGCTCGGAGGCCGAGGATCGTGCAGATCCCCACGGGGCCGCAGCCGAGCACGGCCACCGTCCGGTCCGCGGACGGATCGGCCAGGGACGCCCCGTAGAAGCCGCTCGTCAGCACGTCGCCCACGAACAGCGCGGCCTCGTCCGCCACGTCGTCGGGTACCGGCAGCAGATTCACGTCGGCGGACGGGACGCGGAGCCGTTCGGCCTGCGCTCCGGGGAGGGCTCCTCCGAACACGCCGTAGCCGAAGATCGCGCCGTCCTCGCAGAGACCGGATTCGCCCACGCCGCAGAACCAGCAGTGGCCACAGGCGACGTTGAACGCGACCGCGACCCGCTGCCCCACCAGCAGCCGGCGCACATCCGACCCCACGGCCTCGACGATGCCGACGGCTTCGTGGCCCAGCGCCTCCCCCGGGTGCATCGGCGCCTTGCCGTGGAAGAGATGCAGGTCGCTCCCGCAGATCCCGGCGCAGGTCACCCGGACGATCGCGTCGCCCGGCTCGGCGATCGCCGGATCCGCCACCTCGACGACGGCGACCTTCCCGACGCCCTCGAAGACCACCGCCCGCATCAGGCCTCGTCCGGGAACGTCGTCTCCACTCGGCGCGTCAGGTGCGCCAGCTCCTGGATGGCCCTCACGTAGCGCAGGATCTTCTGCAGGTCGCCCCGGACCTTCAGCTTGCCCTGCATCAACCCCTTGACGGGTTCGAGGTCGCCGAGGATGACGTCCTTCCACCGCGAGTAGGGAGCTCGTACCACGAACGCGGCCGCCTCCGACCGGGCGCGATCGACGAGACCGCCGGCCCGACACCCGCCGTGCCAGAGGTCGAGGAGCCCGAAGACGTCCTCGGGGACCCCGTGGTCGGGCTCGGCGTCGATCGCGATCACGACGTCCCCTTCCCAGTCGGCCGCGTGGGCCGCGTACTCCTCGGAGGAGTTGATCACCTCGACGAACCGCCGGAACCACTCTTCGGAGGGGAACGGCGGCACCCTCAACCCCCGACGTCGGACAGGATGAGGACCACACCGATCACGTTGAACGTCGAGTGCGCGACGATGTTTGCCAGCAGGTTGCGCCGTCGCCAGTGGATCCAGGCCAGAACCACACCCACGACCATGAGCGTGATCCGGAGGGCCCACAGGTCGACCTCGGCACCGACCGCCGCGTGCGTGAGCCCGAACGGCACCGCGGAGAGGACCGCACCGATCCAGAAGCCGTGCCGATCGGCGATCGATCGGAACAACAGCCCACGGAAGACGAACTCCTCGACCACCGGAGCCACGATCACGGCGAGCACGACGAGCATCACGACGGCCCAGCCCCGGAGATCCGGGCTGACCTGCTCCGGCGACTCCACCGTTTGCCCCGTGGCGGCCTCGAGAGCGACCGCGACGAGCGCGCCGATCACCACCGCGATGACCTCCAGCAGCACCCCCCATCCCGCTCCGACGGCGGACTCACGGAGCCGCGCGCCGACGGGCGGCCAGCCGATGAGCCGAGGCCAGCCCGGATGTCGGGCCCGCAACCACAGGAGGAGAACGCCCGCCATCACGACGTCGGCGACGGCGGAGATCAGGAGCGCAGGCCCATCGACGGAACCGCTCGGATCCGGATCGAACACCAAGAAGAGCGGCGTGGCGACCAGGACGCCCGCGACGAACGCGACGATCGTGACGAGGACGACCTCCCACCAGCGCCACGTCGCCAGAGGACGCGCGCCTTCCGGCTCGACCGGAAGGAGCTCGTCGTCCAGATCCGGCCGGGGCGGCAGGGAGGTGCTCATCGCCTCATCTTCCCCCGGGCCGTCGCGAGCGACACGTCGAGGAGTCCGGACATCGCCGTGCCGAATCCGAACCCGAGCGCCGCCGCCCCGGTGTCGTTCGCGAGGTAGGCCACCACCGAGCCCAGGAGGATCGTGAGGAGCGCGTCGCGCCAGCGGTCGCGTCCGTCGAACGAGGCCGCCACCGACGGCGGAGGTCGGAGCACGACGAAGAGGAGCACCAGCGTCCCGATCACGGGGAGGGCGGAGAACGGGCTCTCGACCACGAGGTCCAGGCCGACGCCGAGTCGATCGATCAAACGCTCGACGGCCCCCATCACCCCTCCCGATCCCTCGAGGAAGGCGGTCACGTGCGTCGGGCGTTCGGTCAGGTAGCGGTGCATCACCGCGATCACGAGCATCCCCGCGGTGGTGACCGCAGCCGTGAGGAGCGCGACGAACCACCACGGCCGGCGCGTCCGGATCCCGAGCCACAGGCCGGCGGCGGCGAACAGCGTGATCGCCGCGCCGAAGTTCGCGCCCGTCCAGGGAGATCCCGTGACCAGCGCGCAGAGGCCCAGGAGCGCGGTCCCCGCGACCGTCGGGATGCGGTGCGCCACGAAGAGCGCGGCCCCGAGGACGAGACCGATCTCCGCATTCGGCATGCCGAAGAACCGTCCCCCGTCGAGCTGGCCGCCGCCGGCGAGCGGCGTGACCGCCGCCGGCCATCCGGTCGCGGCCTCGAAACCGAGCGCCACGAGGACGACGGCGCCCGTGGCGGCGACGGCGGTGAGGATCCCGCGCTTCGCCGCGGCCCATCGACCGAACGCCACGCCTGCCACGGTGAACGCCGCCAGGAACGCCGCTACCGTCCACGGGGTGAGCGACGGGAGATGTCCGACCAGGAGCAGTCCGAGCGCCAGCCACGGCAGCGAAGCGGCCAGGGCTCCGGCGGTGGCGAGGGTACGGTCGGAGACGCGGTGTCGGAACCGAAGGGCAAGCACGCTCGCCACCCCGGCCAGGCCCATCAGCGTCCAGCTGACCGCTGCGACGGGAACCGCCAGGCGCCGCTGCTGGAGGTAGCGCTCGTACAGGCCAAGGGGTGCCGGCTCGTCGGTGGCGCGGATCGG